>CALWRK010000130.1 GCA_944383935.1 uncultured Clostridia bacterium | reverse complement strand
AGTTCATATAGATCTCCTTGGCAAAGTTTTGTTTAGCAACTCTATTTTACCACAGATTTGTATGAACTCCTTTTTTTCTTTAACTGTTGCACTTAATAGTATAATTCACCCCGCTTAAAAAGGCGCGTACCTGGCGGTACGCGCCTGCTTTTCGGAATATGTATCGCGGTCAGTTTTCCAAAGCGGGAGTTACTTTTTCTATCATGTTATCCAGCTCTGCCACAATGTCGTCTATGAACGCAGTGAGGCGTTTTTCATCCTCGTCCTTGCACTTTACGGCTATTGTCAAGGTCATTTCGCCCTTGTATGTGCTCACCGCAAGTTGCAGATAGGGAATAGATTTGACTGCTCCCGTGAGGAAGAGGTCGGAGGGCGTTTGAGAGTTGAAAGCAAAGTCCTGCTCCTTCAAAAGTCCCAGGTTTGACATACCCGTATAGGGGTTATTGTAACCTATTCCTATGGCTATCTCCGCAAGGCACTGCGGGAAGAGTTTGTACGCCAAGTTGAGCAGAGGGAGGGAATACAGCCCGAAGAAGGGGTCGTCCTTTGCCTCATCCGACTGCTTTTTGATGTCTTCAAACATTTTCAGGTAGTCATCTTTGTATCCGTGCGCGGTGCAGATCATAAAGCCGATATGATTGGAAAAGCCGAAAGATTTTCCGCCCTTTATATGCCTACGCAAGTCCACCATGCAGGGAACGGAGATGTTGCTGTCTTTATCTATATTGCACGCCCTGTACAATGAACGCATATATGCCGTCAAAAGCACATCGTTGAGGGTAACTCCCGCTTTTTTGGACATATCTTTGAGGGCGGCGAACTTTTCCTTACCTATAACTCTGCGCAAAATGCGGGATTTATCCACCTTGTGATTGCGCTTGGTATAGGGGAACTTTATCTGGTGCTTTACTTGACTTACATTCTTATAAAGTCCCAACGCCTGCTTCCTTTCCTCCTCGTTGTAGAGGGTATAGCACTGGTAGTGGCTCCTGTCCCCGTCCTTGACCTCCACGTCAATCTCCTTGCCCGCCATAAGCTGCTCGTACGCCTTTGCCACGAGCATGAGGACTTCCTTGGTGTCCTGCCCGTCCATGCACATATGGTTGAGCACCTGAACCAAGATGTCCCCGCCTTCGTAGCGGATAACCGCCGCCTGAATTTGAACTTTTGCCTTAACGGGTATCTCCTGCGTGAGGAAGTCGAACGCCATGTCGTGCGCCTGTTTTTCATCCTCTGCCTGCTTCAAAACTATGATATCGCTTTCGGAATAGTCATAATTTATCTTCCAATACGGTGTAACGGGACTGTTGATGAACGAAGAGTGAAGTACGGTTATCCTGTCCACCACATACTTGTACGCTTTTGAAAGCGCGGAAAAGTCCAGAGGTTTGTCAAATTTGAGATAGAAATGAATCATTCTGTCGTAATAATTACGAAACAAAAATTGCATTCTGTCCCACATCTCCGCCTTTAATTTGCGGGGCTGTTTTACGTCGTTATTGCTCATAAATTCTCCTTCTCTATAGGTGATACACACTATATACAAATCAATCATACCAAATGAACAACAATAACACAAACTTTTTACGCATATTTATCTTCCAAATCCTGTTTTACCCTCATATTTAACATTTATCGATGCAAATTTTAAGGTTTACCCCCGCTTTTGCGCGCCATTTCCCGCTTGACCGCTCTCTTGCTTTGTGGTATCATTTTTATATATACGGCACGCTATACCGCGCCGCGCTTTTCGGGAGTGAGATATGCCTGCAATTTCCGTGATGATAAAACCCGCCTCTTCTGCGTGCAATATGCGCTGTACATATTGCTTTTATCACGACGTGGCGGCGAGGCGAGAACAAGCGGGGATGGGCATGATGAGCTATCCTACCGCACGCGCGGTGATAGATTCCGCTGCGGATTACGCCGACGGAGAAGAGATCTTCTTCACTTTCCAGGGCGGAGAACCGCTGTTGGCAGGCAAGGACTTTTTCCGCAAGTTTTTTGCCTACGCCTCCGGCAAAAGCGAAAAAATCACATATGCCTTACAGACGAACGGCACTCTGATCGACAAAGAGTGGGCGCGGATATTTGCGGAAAACGGCGTGCTTATCGGGCTTTCTTTGGACGGAGGGCGCGAGGACAACGCCTTCCGCGTGATGTCCGACCTCTCCCCCGCATTCGAACGCACACTAACTGCCGCTGAACTGCTGCGCAGCCACGGCATACAGTTCAACATCCTCTCCGTAGTCACGGGCGTCCTGGCGGATAACATAGAGCGCGTGTATGAATTTTTCAAGAGCAATGGCTTTAAGTACTTGCAGTTCATCCCCTGCCTGCGCCCCATAGACGGCAAGGAAGAGAGTGAGCTTTATATGACAAACGAGCAATATTACCGCTTTTTGACTACCCTGTTCAAGCTGTATTTGCGCGACATTGAGCGCGGCGACTATGTGAGCATCCGCCGCTTTGACAACTGGGTGCGTATGCTCCGCGGCGAAGCCTTCGAAGAGTGCGGCGTGGGCGGATATTGCTCCCGCCAATTCGTGGTGGAAGGCGGCGGCAACGTGTACCCCTGCGACTTCTATTGCCTGGACGAATGGCTGCTGGGCAATATAAATACATCCTCTTTTTCCGCCATGGCAAATTGCGAAAAGGCTGCCGCATTCCTCCGCGCCTCCCTCATCATGCCCGTTAAGTGCAAGGACTGCCCATACTTCCGTATCTGCCGCGGCGGCGGCTGCAAACGCGCGCGCACGAGCTATAACTATTGCAACGCATACAGGGAGTTTTTCAAGTACGCCGAAAAAGAATTCGCCGCTTTGATAAAGTGAGATTTTTCGGAAGTTCGCAACTATGTAGTAAGTCGAAGTATCATTACTTCCGTAAAGTGATATTTTTCGGAAGTTCGCAGCTATACAATAACTCAAACCATCCTTACTTCCGAAAAGTTTCCCTCAAACCGCAAGCGCAACTATTTTGGGAGATACTGTTGCAAGCAACGCCGCGCGCCGATTGTGCTATTTATAGCGTAATCGGCTTTCGCGGATAACACTATTATGTTTGTATCCCGTCCAAGTAGTCAACTTTCCTTTATTAAAAAGTTTCGCTTACCGCAATTACTCTCCGCGAAGTAAGTTGCGGTGCCGCAGCGCATTACAACCGCTTTATCATTAGTCAAAAGTTACAATACTCACTCGGCTTTTTCGAAGAGATAATAAAGTGTAATCTCCGCCACCGAAAACCGCGCTTTTCGGTGAGCGCACCTTGAGAGAGGCGACTGCCT
>CALWRK010000129.1 GCA_944383935.1 uncultured Clostridia bacterium | reverse complement strand
CAAATTATCGGTTTAAGCGATTTCTGTTTGAGCCGATTTTTTATTTCCGATAATTTTGTGGAGCAACAGTACTCGAAACACTGTGACTGCAAACTACGTTTGCGTCACACTGCACGCGATTGGGCGAACGACTTTTCTTTCTTCATCCCGCCCTGCTCGCCACCAATCGCTGTAAGGCAAGTCTTGTCGTCTTCACCAAACAAAACAAGCCGAGCAATTTTATTGTTCGGCTTGTTTTTTCGTTTCATTTGGCAAAAACACAAGGCCGGAAACGCGGAAAAGGGTGATTTACCTTTAATTCAGCAGATTTTTCAGGCAGGAACATATATCCTGCGCGATATATACGGCGCGTTCTCTCAAATCAAAGGGCGCGCGCACAGGGTGCAGATCAATGCAGGCATAGCGGAAATTTTTATAAGACGCAGCCATCTTCCAAAAGGGAAATTTTATTATAACGGGAGTATTCATGCCTACACCCAGTTCCAAAAGCAATGTTTTCTTCCCCTTGCAGCTATTTACAAACGCTTGGTAACTGTCTGCGGCGGTATGCCAGCCCGCGTCCTCCACGAATTTGTCGTCCGAGCGCAAATTGGTGGTCATAAGCCCTCCGCATACCGGACAGCGGGGAATAAGAGAGGCGGGAATTTCCATGTCCTTCTGCTCAGCAACCATAGCTTGAATAAGCTGCTTGTTGTCATAGGTGGAGTTGTGGCAAGGCAAGCTGCATTGAAACAGACCGTAGTCGCCCTGGGTGTAAAAGAGTCGGCTCTTGTCAAAGCCCGCGCGCTGAAATTGATGATCCACGTTGGTAGTGAGTACAAAATAGTCGCGCCCTTCCGACAAATCCAAGAGGGTTTTATACGCCTCCCCCACCTCACAGGCATAACGATTCAGATTGATAAACCGCGACCAGTACGCCCACTTGATCTGCTCGGAAGGAAAGGGATAAAATCCGCCCGAATACATATCGTGAAAGCCGTATTTTTTCTCAAAGTCGGCAAAATTGTCGTGAAACCGCTTGCCCGAATAGGAAAAACCGCAGGCGGAAGAAAGCCCCGCGCCCGCGCCGATTATTATCTTATCGCAATCGTTAAGCCACTTCTTCAACACTTTTATATCTTCCATATCTCACCTTTCATATTCCCAACTGCTCTTTATAGAGGTGCAGATCTTCGTCTGTAAATACGTCGAATATCACTTTAAGATCGCTGCCCGATAGGAGATATTCCCTCACCGCTGCCACCGCAAGACGACAGGCGGCTTGCTTGGGATAGCCGAATACACCGGTGGAAATACAGCAAAAAGCTATGCTTTCCAGCCCCATCTCGTCCGCCTTTTTCAGACATGAGAGATAACAGGCGCGCAAATCGCGCTCGTCTTGTGCGCTCGGCACACCGCCGCCTACGATAGGTCCCACCGTGTGGAATATGTATTTGCACGGCAGATTATACCCTTTGGTGACTTTCACGCCGCCGCATTTTTCACTGCCGCCTTTCATTATATCATTGCAATCAAGGCGCACCTGTACTCCGGCATTGGAGTGAATTATATTGTCTATGCAGTTGTGAAGGGGCGAAAAACAGCCGAGCAACTTGGCATTGCAGGCGTTTACTATCGCGTCGCAGTTGAGACGGGTTATATCCCCCTGCCAAAGCGCCGCTCCCCGGCGATAGGCAAACTCTTTCACGTCAGCTATTCCGCGCTCTGCGGTGCGGCGGGAGAGGTATTCGTCCTGCAAAGTTATAAACTCCTTTGAAACGGGCTTGGGAGGACGCACGTTGCATAACGCGCGGAAAAAATCCGCCTTTTCCGCCTCATTCATGCCCTGCGGCATTGTTATTTTCTCTTCTTCACACAATATCTGTATAAGTCTATCCAGGTTTTCCATATGTCTTTTTTACGCACTTTTAACTCATATCTTCCTTTATTTGACAAATTGTCTACCAAGCCGAGGCTATTTCACATATTTTCAGTTGGATATTTCATATGTATTTTATATGCACTAATTCAGCTTGAACACCTTGGGCGGATTGCCGGAAAAATCGGTTATGGCGGCTACGGCGTCCGCTATATAAAACACCTTCAAATTCAAATTGTCTGCGGTTTTATATATACTCTTTACTATAGCAAGGCTGTCTATCGCGCTTTGACGGGCATCCCTTCCGTCCACCCATTCTACCCTGCCGCTTATCCTCAGCCAGTTGTGCATGGTAGAGGCGCTGAGTTCCACATAGGGATTTTTTTCAAGTTCGGAATATACCGCCTTTTTTGCTCCCGTGCAGTAGTATATATCTCCGCCCTTGTGATACATCATTTGAAAAGGGCGTACTTTGGGCTTTCCGTCCAGCCCCACCGTGGCGCAGTATTGCAGCGGATTGCGCTTCAAAAACTCAAAGACTTCTTCACAATTTTCCATATTCTCTCCTCATGGGCGCGCCCGTTACATAGCGCGCCCACATCATTATATCACATTTTTGTAACGTTCGCCATTCGCGCTCACTTGCCTATCACGGAAAAACGCTTTTGCACGTTGTTGCAATTTTCTATCTCATCTATCATGGCTATGGCATAGTCTGAATAGCTTATACGGCTTTCTCCCTTGGAGTTAACAAAATACTCCTCTCCTCCGAGCAAATACTCGCCCGTGCGCTCTCCGTCCGCCACGAAATCCCCCGCGGGAGAGAGGAACGTCCACTTCACATCGCTCCTCTTACGCAAATCGTCCAGCGCCGCTCCCTGCATATTCGCCAAAGGCTTGTATATATCGGGAAATCCGGGCGTATCCTTAACCTGCATAGCGTGCTCTTTGTTCACATACAAGCTGCCTGCGCCGCCCACCACGAGCAGACGGATATTGCTTCCGCTCAATATGTCGCACAAATGCTTCAAAGAGGTGCGGTGAAGAGGGAGAGTTTCCTCCGTCCACGCACCGAATGCGTCTATGACCACGTCAAAATCTTTCAAATCCTCGTATGTGAGGGAAAACAAGTCCTTTTCCACCGTTTTTGCCTTGGGATTTGCAACTTTTTTGCCCTCGCGCACAAAGCCGGTGACGTCATATCCGCGAGATACCGCCTCGTCCACCAAGAGAGTGCCCTGCTTACCTGCTGCGCATATAACTGCTACTTTTTTCATAATAATAAACCTCCGAGTCTGTTTTTTGTTGTAACATTTTCGATTACAACTGTATTATAGCAAACACTCGATGTAATGTCAATAGTTACAACAGAATTTTTCAAAAAAATTTTCTGGCTCAAAACCAAATGCGGGCTGCCGCCTACTTGAACACACTCTGCAAAAAAATATTGTACCTTTACCCAACCGCGCCCGAACACTTTAAGCGGGCGGCAACGTGACGTTGCATCCCTTTTTGCCTTGA
>CALWRK010000128.1 GCA_944383935.1 uncultured Clostridia bacterium | reverse complement strand
ACACGGATAAGTCGTTTTGGCAGGGGAGACGCGATTCGTAAGGAACGGAGTGACGGAATAGCGATTGGTGCGCCGCAGAGAATGTTTAAGTGTGCGAGCGTCACCGCCAATCGCGTCTAACGCAACGGACTTATGTATATAAGTCCTTGCGTGTTGAATCCGCGTCGTGATGTATGGGTATATAAAAAACGACCTATCACACGGATAAGTCGTTTTGGCAGGGGAGACGCGATTCGTAAGGAACGGAGTGACGGAATAGCGATTGGTGCGCCGCAAAGTATATTCCATTAAGGCAAGCGTCACCGCCAATCGCGTCTAACGCAACGGACTTATGTATATGTATATAAGTCCTTGCGTGTTGAATCCGCGTCGTGATGTATGGGCATATAAAAAACGACCTATCACACGGATAAGTCGTTTTGGCAGGGGAGACGCGATTCGAACACGCAACCAATGGTTTTGGAGACCACTACTCTACCGTTGAGCCACTCCCCTAAGAGCATTGTAATTATATAATGTTTGCGCGACAATGTCAACAAAAATCGGGCATAATGCGCAAAAGCAGGTGTAATATGAAAAATTATTCTTATAAACTCGGCTTTATCGGTGCAGGTAATATGGGTAAAGCCATTGCGTCGGGTATCTTATCGCACGGATTACTCGGGGAAAAAGACATTCTGATGTCGGATATCAATCCCGAAGCCAAGTTTGGCAACGTCAAGATAGTCCCGCAAGCGTCTGAGGTTTTGGACAAATGCGAAAACGTAATACTTTCCGTAAAACCTCAAATTTTTCCTACGATAATTTCGCAGGTAAAGGCAGGTAAATGTCGTTTGCTCATAAGCATAATGGCAGGAGTTGCGGCAGAAACCATAAGGGCTGCAGCCCCGGAGGGCGCAAAAGTGATCAGGGTAATGCCCAATACTCCGTGCTCCATCGGAAAGGGCATAACTGCTATAGCTCAAAATGACGCCGGCGAGGAGAGCAATATGTTTGCAAAACAGATATTTGATACCACGGGAGAAACTGTCTTTCTGCCCGAAGGTTTATTCGACGCCGTAACCGGAGTGAGCGGAAGCGGACCGGCATATGTGTATTATTTTATTCGTTCGATGATACGAGGGGGAGTTGATGCGGGATTGGACGAGGATGTAGCTGAAAAGCTCACTCTTGCCACCGTTCAAGGTGCCGCGGAAATGGTAAGGCGCAGCAGCGACAATCTGGATACGCTTATAGATAAGGTCTGTTCCAAGGGCGGGACCACCATTCAAGCGGTGAAATGCTTTGACGAGAAAGATTTGGACGGCATTGTGCGTGAAGGTATAGCTAGATGCGTGGCGCGCAGCAAGGAGTTGGGGAAATCGTGAAAGACGTCATTATATATACGGACGGAGCCTGTTCGGGTAATCCCGGCGTAGGCGGTTGGTGCGCTATCTTAATGCACGGAGGCGCAAAAAAACAGATAAGCGGACACGAAGCTGCCACCACAAATAACAGGATGGAGCTTATGGCTGTGATAATGGGGCTGAAAGCATTGAAATATAAGTGCAATGTGGCTGTATACAGCGACTCTGCCTATGTATGCAATGCCGTAGAAAACGGCTGGCTGCAAGACTGGATAAACAACGGCTGGCGCACCGCAGGAAAAAAAGACGTGAAAAACGTAGATCTATGGCAAGAACTTCTCCGCCTTATGAATATGCACACGGTCTGTTTTGTCAAAGTAAAAGGGCATTCGGATAACGAATACAACAATGCTTGCGATAAAGTCGCCAGGGCGGAGATAAGTGCGTTTAAGAAACTAGCCGAATAAAAATATACGCCATATGTGTAAATATATAAAACCGCCTGTCAAACGGGCGGTTTTCTAGTTGATATGGTATCTTCTAGACGAATATAGCTTTGAATATATCAAAACGGCTATCGGCGCGTCAATCATGAATACAAGAGGTATCACGACCGGTTTTATCCAAGTATCTACCATGTCCGCTCTTACGCCGAATACGAAGAAGCCCAGGATAAACACCAGTGCTATATAACATATACAAAAAGCTATACAGTTGATTGTTGCACTCTTAAAGTTATATGTGGCGCGTTTGCGCCTGTCGGGACTGACGGCGTAGATTATAAACATAAAAATGGGGGCAATAAGGGAAATACCTGCGGCAAGGCCGAATGCTCCCCACGATATTCCGCCTGCCAAAGCGCAGATAACAAGTTCTACGATGAATATCGCGTATACGGCAAAAGTGCAATCGCGCAGCAGTCGGTTGGAATAGAAGTACTTATTTATGTAATAGCCCGCATTCGTCGTCTTGGTGTAGGGCTTTAACGTATAGCCCTGAACATAGAACATCTCTCGCACTTGGTTCAATGTGGGAGCGTCGTCTATATCGGACATATGCGTAGTCTTTTTTTTCTCTTCCTGTTCAGGTTCCGAATCTTCTCTGCGGTTATATATTTTTCCCAAACTCTCTATATAGTTTACTTCCGAATACTGCGGAGGTAACTGTGTGCGCCGAGGAGGGGCTGGCTCTTCTTCCGGCGCTTCTTCGACGGGAGGAGCTCCGTATAGTACGTCCGCGGCACGCTTGCGCGCTTCTTCGTCATAGTAGTTGGAATAATCCGCCTTAAAAGTAGGTTCTTCGTGCGACTCGGCATATTTCGGTTCGTCGTATACTTGTGCGGGCGCGTCCTCATACGAGTCTGCCGAGTAGTATGTATCGTCATATTTAGGCGTCGCCGACTCTGAGGGATATACATATGCAGAATCTTCCGTCACCGTGGAATCATCATACCCCTCATCGTCATAAATGCCGTAAAATTCTTCGTCTTTCGTCTGAGATTGCGAAACTTCGTCAGGGGCGGCGTCGTCTTCGATATGTTCTTCAAGAGGGGCAATATAGCCGTCCTCGACTATATCTGCGGAATCGTCATATCCCGTGTCGAATTTATCTTCGTTCGACGCCGGAGCAAAATGAACGGGGGTAACATTGGCATTTTCACTGTATACAACATTGCCGTCGTATTCCGTATCAAATTCTTCATGCTTACTTTCTGCCTGCTTGGAAGTATCCTCCTCGGGTAAGCGTGAGGGATCCACCGTGGCATAATAATTTGCGTCGCCGCGTTGACGGCGTGTGAGCGGACGGAATGAGGATACGTCAAACGGCTTGGGGGACTTCTCCGGATCGTAGTCCTTATCCGAGAGCAAACTGTTTATTATAGTTCTGCTAAACTCCCACTGAATCTGGTCATTTTCCAGGAACTGCTTACCCATATCGGTCAACGAATAATAAACGCGCTGCGCGCCATAAGACAGGTCGCCTTTGTAAGAAGTCACAAGCCCTTGTTTCTCCAATCTCTTCAAACAGCTGTAAAGGGTAGGTTGTTTAAGCGAATAGAGTCCGTCGCTCTTGTCGGATATTTCCGATAAAATTTCATAGCCGTATTTATCTCCGTCGCTGAGTGTGCGGAGAATAATCGTATCCATATGTCCTCGTATCAAGTCTATATTGACGGAGGAATTATCGGGCGTATCCTTATCCTTCATATCTCTATTTTACATCATAAAGATGTAAAATGCAATAAAATCCGCAAAATTTCTAAAATAATTATTCTAAATTATTGCGATTTTCATAATACTTTTCTCCAAACTCATAAAATATGCCGTAATACTATTATTAAAAGTATATGTACCTTTACCCAATCCTGTTAGAACACATTTTACATATATAATTATTTATAGCGGATATGTGTTTATTTTCTCGTGCTAAATATCACTTGT
>CALWRK010000127.1 GCA_944383935.1 uncultured Clostridia bacterium | reverse complement strand
TCGTCATATGCCACAACTTCCACATAATACTCACGCGTGTAGGAGTCATTGAAGTAGGTGAAGTTGGTGCCTTCTACCACCAAGTCTTCCGCCGTGTATCCACTTCCGGTTCCGGAAGGCATTGCTCCCACGGTGGGATAGGTTATGGTTTCGACGCCGCCGCTTATGGTGCTCTGCACTCTGTAAGGCAATACGGAGTATTGGGTTGCACCTGCTACCTTATCCCAGCCCACATAGAAGTTGTAGTCTGCGCCGGGCAGGAACCACATACTCATTTCGGTAAAGCTGTTGACCGCTCCAACCGCAGACGGCGAGTAGTCATCCAGCAAGTCGGTGCTCAACTGGGGATTTTTTTCCAGCGCTTTCGCCAAAGCCTCATCGGTGTAAGCGTAAACTTCCGCGATGTAGCCATAGTCGTAAATACCTTCGCCCTGAGCGCCTACCATGGGGTGAGGAGTGCCTTTTGTGATGGAGCTTTCAAACTCGGTCAATGCTCCGAAGAAGACAGCATTGGGGGTGTAGGACGTCGCGGATGCGTGAAGCGCCACATCTCCGGCACCGCTGTTCTCAAGCGACTCGCCGTCGGACGCCCTGCGAATGGTCACGCGATACGCGACCGCGCCCTCGTAAGGATCCCAGGTTATCTGAGCGCTGCCGGCTTTCGTCCAATTCCACTTCACGTTGTTCACGCGGGCGAGTTCGATATTGCCCTCTTCCGCATATACGTCATCGGGCGTTATGTAGGACATGGTGGCAATCTCGTTAGTTGCAAGTTCTATCGCGGTGGTGTGCTCAGCCAGCAGCCTGTATGAACCGCCTACCGTGCTGTATGCCGCCACCGTCACATTGAACGAGGAGTATGCCGCCAAATCGTCATAAGCAAGCACCTCTTGACTTGCAGCCTGCTTTGCCTCGCTGTAAAGCGTTTGAGTATAGCCGGTGGGCGTGCTGCCCACTATGGTTACATCGTATACAGTGGGATAAGAGGCGCCCAAGGAGATGTCGTCCCAGTCGAAGGTCATGCTCGTCATGCCCTCGTCCACGGAATGGCTTACCTCCAAGTATTGTCCCAAATCCATTATCGTGGCGATGATGTCGTAGAACTCGTTCATCAACATATTCGTGAACGGGTAGCTGGCCTTGATCACAGGCAGTTGCAACCCGAGCAGACTGATGCCGGAGAGATCTACATACACCGTGCCCGTGCTTGCCGTAGGCTCTTCCACGCCGTATATGCTTATTATCGACGTGCCGGCGGAGATGGTGTAAGGACCATTAGAGGTATTGTTGTTCACTATCATCTCGCCCAGCTTGATGTCGTTTTCCGCCCTGAGGTCGAACAAGAACATGGTTCCGTTTTTGCCCAGGGAACCCTGCATATTCACATTCATGCCCAACTCCAAGGTGAGCCTTATATCTTGCTTGTCGTTGAACGTCCACAGCAGGGATACGCCGTCAAGCGCTTCTATGCCCATATCCGCTATCATCGCGCCTATGTCATAGGTGCCCGCGCTGAAACTCACATCCACTTGTGCGGTTATCTTGGTCGTGTTGAGCGCGTCTATCAATGCGGTGGTGATACGGGACGCGTCGATACCGGCGTCATCGGAAGGATTGCCGAAGTCTATCGTATCCACATCGCTTCCCAACTCCGCAAGCGCCTGATTTATCAGACCGTTGGGATTTTGAGTGCCCGTTTCGTACAACTCATCCGCCGTCTTTATGCTGAGCTTCGCGCCCAGTCGGAAAACGTCCGTCCGGTCAGGCTCCTCGTAAGTGAGCGTGAGGTCGATAGCCGCAGTCGCGTCACCGTTGAAGATGTCCACGGTAGCGCCCAATTTGATGGGATCGGTATTTATGCTCACGGAAGGAGCCAGCGCCGCCAGCAGGTTGTTTATTATCTGAGGCGTCACTTCCAGCCCAACGATGGTGTTGTTCAAGCTGACGGCGGTGAGAATGGAGGAGATAGCCCCGTTCACCTGCCTGCTGCCCGTGGCGAGCAGTTCATGATTTCCGGCATAGGCTTTCACTTTTACGCTGTACAATCCGCTCGCCCACGCCGTCGTGCTCCAATCCACTTCGTAATAGGCATCCGCTCTATTGATGACTTCGGACAGTTCGTTACCGTTTGCGTCCGTGAAGATGAGCGCATAGTGAGCCGCGCCGTCCACCGCATTCCAGCTGAGCGTGGTAGTGGTCTTCTTATCCTTACCTACCTTATTCTTAGCAGTCACGGAGAAGGTGGGGAGCGAAGCGGGAGCGTCCGGAGCGGGAGCTTCCAAGCCAGGCTGTTCGCCCGTGCCGGGGGTGACGGTTTCACCCTCGTCGGGCTGCGCGGGATTGAGCAAGCCGTCTATCGTTTCGCTCAAATTTATGTCGTACTGACCCAAAAGACCCGTGTCGCCGTCCTCTCCCGTGCCGTAGAGCACTTCGGAGAGCATATTCTGCAAGGTGATGACGTAATCGAAGTTCTGCAAGGTGTATGCCCTAAGCCCCAGCGCACGCAAGTCGATGGTGAGATAGCTGTCGTATACATACAAGCCGAGCAGTACGTCCTGCACGCCGCCTATATCCGATTTGAGCTGAACCATGAGGTCGGTCTGCTTAGGATCGTCAAGGTTGACGTTCATCGCGATATCCAGGATTATCTTGGTCACGTCTATGTTGAAGTTGACGTCCACCGCGCCCAAAATATCGTTGAGCGTGAGTCCGGCGGATACCGCTATATCGCCCGCGATTGCCAGCACCAAGTCGGACAGGCTTATAGTGCCGCCCCGCAAGGTTTCATTCTCCGCAGCGAGCTTAGCCAAATCGAGCTCAAGGGTGATCCTCGTGTTGAGCAGCGAATCTATAAGTCCGGTGAGGAGTTTATCGCCGTATTCGGCAACTTTTGCGTCAAAGTCCACGCTGCCGTTTACGACTCCGCCCTCCGCTTCATAGCCGAGCAACTCGTCGAGTTCCTCCTTCACGGCGTTCTTGTCGCCGCCCAGCAGCTGAGCGGTGCCCAAGGACAGTTCCATGTTCACGGGCGCGGTTATCTTGCCCGTAACGGTTACGGTATATCTGCCCTCTTCCGCCGTAGTACCGCTGAGTGAAGCGTCGGTGAAGTAGGCTACGCCGTTGACTATGCTGCCCGCTATCTTCTCGCCGGATTCGAGAGCGAGGGTTGCGGTGTATTCGCTTGCCGCCGCGATCGTGTTAAAGGTGTATGCCAGCGTGGTAACGCCGTTTGTCGTGGTAGAGGAGGAATACCTCACACCCGTGGCTTCAACCGTCTTTTCGACAAACTCGTCTGTGCCATTCTCAGGCTCCCAGTTGAGTACGCCGGACAGGGTGAGAGTGAGGTCAGTGTCCTTCTTCATCGTCAGACCCAACGAAAGGTGGAGTAGATCGAGCACGTCGGACACGAGCGCCACCGTTTCGTTGCCGGAGAGCACGCTGCCCAGCAGACTTGCCACCGCGCTGAACGCCGCTGTGAGAGATATCTCTTCACTGCTGATGCCCAGCACTATGGCATCGTCTACGCTGATTTCATCTATCGTGCGCGCCAGGTTTGCGCCTTCCGCCACACTTTCAATAACGGACTCATCCTCCTGAGCGGCGCCTGCGCCGCTTACAGCGGAGATGTCTATGCCGCCCAGCAGATCGTCAAGCATATCGTTCAAAGTGGTATACAGATCTATTTCAATCGTATACGCAGGAAGCGTTATGCCCGCTATCTTGAAGTTTGTAAGATCGAGCAGCGCCTTGCCGTTCTTGTAGTACAAGCCGATAAGCGTGCCGGGATTGATTGCGTTATTGCCGTCTATCGTCAGTCCGTCGGATTCGAGCACCAGCGCGATACGCATATCTTCCGCACTTGCGCCGTATTCGAGAAGCAGGCTGAGAGAGAGATTGAACACGAACGGCTTGGTGATGTTCCAATACAGGGAGGAGATTTCATCCAAGCCTTCCACGCTCACACCCACCGCATTCAAGATCTTGGAGATGAGCGCCATGACGTCGTATCTGCCCTCTTCCACATAGATTGCAAGCTCGGCAGACAGTCTGAATCCGTCCAGCAAGTCTTTCACGGAAGCCAGCAGACTGTCGTTGTCGGACAGGCTGATGTCCTGAATGTTCGCGTTGCGCTCGTATGCGCCCGTTACATTATTCTTTACATACAGGGGATCCGCGCCCTCGTACAGAGCCTCGGAAGCGCCCTCGGCGCCCTTGTCGCCCAGCTGCAAGCCGCCCACCAACTTGACGGTGTTCACGTCGTAGTAGCCCGTCACCCTCAAAGGCAGTTCGCCGTTGAGTGCCATATCAAGGTTGGTGGTGGTATCGCCGTCCGCATTGGCGCGGTGAGCCTCGTTGAGCCAAGTAATACCGCTCACACCCTTGATGACGAGGGTCATGGTGTAGGGGTTATCCGCGGTGGGCATCGTCCATTCGTACAGCTCGCTAGCCATATTGCTGGGCAGTTCGAGTACGTTGCCGTATGTGGAGGTGTCGCCCTTGCGTTCACGCAGGTAGAAGTTGACGTATGCCAAGTTCTCCGCCTGCTTCGCGGTGAGCTTCCAAGTATAGGTCAAGGTATCCGCAACCTCGTCATAATCGGGCTTTGCGGTCGCCTCGGTAGCCAAATACTCTTCGGGATCGCCGTCGGAGATGTTGATGCCTATCGCCGCAGCACCGTCTACTATGTCCACATTCACGTTGGCGTTGACCCAGTCGAAGGATACGCCCAGCACGCCGCGCAGCAGCTTATCCACCATAACCGCGCGCGCATCCACTTCGATGGCGCCGTTGCGGATCTTCACCATGCCCAAAATGGTTTTTTGCAGAGTGTAGTTGCTGGTGCTGGTGTATACTTCCTGCCCCTCCAACATTGTGGGAACGAAGGTGCCGTTGCCGCCCTCCTGCGCCGCAGGGGTATATCTGCCTGCCCTTACCACAAACACATAGTAGGACGGGAACTCCGCGCCGTTATACTTGGACGTGACGTCCGCAAGCCAGCCGATGTTGTTCAGCTGCTCCGTATACACCGTTATGGACGTGGTGGCGTAGCCCAAGAAGAGTTCATCGCCGTCTATGCTCGCGTCTAAGGGAAGAGTGCCATCCACTATCATATCGGTTATACGGTTCTGCTTGGCGTCGTCATAGCCGTTATACAGCTGAATCGCGTAATGACTTGCGCCGCTGTAACGCTGCCACGAGAAGGTGGTGGTCTTGTCGCCGTTATCCGTAGCCGTAACCTTGCCGGAGAAGCCGTAGTTGCTAAGCGCGCCCAGCACTTCCATTTCGGGCACTTTCGTCGCACTGTTGCCCTGTTGCGAGTTGCTGCCGGAATTGTTGAACGCCTGATCTACCAGGTCGTAGAGTTTATCTACCAGCGTGTCTAGATTGATATCTATATCCTTTATCTGCGCGAGCAGATCGTCAACGATGTCGTATATCAGCGAAGGGATGCCCGACTGAGTGACCGCGAACCTGCCAAGAGAGATGCCCTGCAAGTCGAGGATGAGGTCGTAGCCCCTGAGATATATGCCGATGAGCGTGGAGGAGTTATCCGTTATCTCTATCGTAGCGGCGGAGTTTTCATGCGCGCCGTCGGGATCGATATCCAGATTTATATCTATGCCCACCGTAAGTCCTTCCAAGTTAAGCAAGATCTCGCTCAGATCTACGTCGATGCCCGTCTGGTCGAAGATGTAGCCGAGCACGCTTGCAAGGCTGATATAGGTATCGGAGCCTTCTTCCAGCTGGACGCTGAGGTTTGCGCTGAGGTTGAGCACCTTGTCTATGATACCGGCAATAAGCATATTGCCCGCGTCTTTCGCGCCGTCGGCTATCTTCTTAGCCCTCTCGCTCACCTCTTCCGTCCAGGAAGGCGTACCGCCCAGCTCGATGGCGGACAGGCTTATCGTGCCCTTCGTTACCGCGCCTTCGTAATACATATCTTCGTCCAGCGCGCCCACAAAGCGCAGCTGCATCCAATTTGCATCCTCGGGATCGCGAGTGATGGTGAGGTCTATCGTAGCGTCGTAGTTGCTCAAATCCGCAACCAAACCGAACAGTTCGAGGAATTCCTCAACCGCGGTGAAGGAAACCATTGCCACTATATCGTTTTCCGTAACGCCGATGAACAGCGCTTCGTTTGCGGAAAGACCCGTCCAGCCGCTTGCGTCACTTTCGGCAAAATTCGCTTCCGCTATATCGCCGTTGCCGCCTTCTGCCGCTGCGGGCTCTTCACCGCCGAAGATGACGCTTTCCACGTTGTCCAACGCCCGTCCGAGCAGGTCGTCCACAAAGGTGGAAATGTCAAACTTCGTGCCGTGATACATGGGCAGGGTCATGCCCAGCAGGGTTATATCGGACATATCCGCATATATATCCGTGCCGTCTATTATCAAGGTGACAAAACTCTTGCCCGCCTTAAAGAGTACTTTATCCTCTCCGTTTTCCATACCCATTACCATGTCCTTGTTAAAGGCGATGTCTATCATGGCAAGGGTGTTTTCGGGATTTGCCGCATCCAGCGCAAGACGGAGCGAAAGGGTAAGACCCAACTGCATACCGCCATTATGGGACCCATCAGCTTCCGCCGTGACGTCTGCATCCTGATACAGCGGTTCGAAGATGAGGTCAAGACCGTTCGCGTCGGTAAGTCCGCCCGCCACCAAGCCGAAGCTGTTGAGCAGATCGCCTATACCGAACACGCCGCCGGGCAACGAGATGTCAAGGTTAAGGTCGAGCGATACGTTGCCGAGCACGTCCATTATGCTGTCTGCCAAAGTCGCGCCGCTGGCAAGATTGATGTAGGTACGGGAAGCTTTCCACTTTTCTTTGACCAGTTCTATCTTTTCGCTTATATCCGTGCCGCGGCTGATATCCAGCACCGCGCCCAGCGTATATACGTTAAACTCGGGCTCCTGACCTTCCGTAAACGCGTCTTCGCCTATCCTTACGTTGAGTTCGAGCTTGCCGTCCACAAGCAGCAGATTGCCATCCACTTCCACAAAGTCGATGGCATTGCCATCCTCTTCCACAAAGTCGATGGCTGTGCCGAACAGATCTTTCGTAAGATCCTGCAAGATACCGGTATGCGCGTCAAGCGCCACGCTGAGGTTGCGCAGACTCACCATCTGAATGAGTGTTTCAACCAGTTTGCCCACGGGCAGACTGTTTACCGTAAGTCCGGGAGCGTTATTTACCCGCTCCGCCGCTGGGGTATACTCGAGGGTGAGCAGTTCGTTCAAATCGAGCTTTATGCCCGCAAGCAGTTTGTTCAGTTCCGTTTCAAACAGATCCATTATCGCAGATCCGGTAACTTTGAGCACTCCGCCGCCGAGCGCGCCGTTCTTGATAGCGCTTACGTCGATATAGATGTCGCCGTCGGCGATATAGATGCCTATCACGCTCTCCCAGCTCTCTTCGGTTATCTCGGCGCCGCTTGCCATCTCTATACCCAAATAGGCGTTGGTGGCAGACAGGTTGGCAGCGCTGCCGTCCAAGATGAGATTGAGCCTGTATTTCATGTCTTTCGACGTGTCAATATTGAACGCAAGAGAGGACTCTATGTCCATATCCAGCAAGCCGAGTATGCCGTTGAGGGCGTACTTGATATCGAATACGTCTTTTTTGTCGCTGTCGCCGCCAAGTTCCAAGGTAAGGCGGCTGGTGAGCACGCTGTCTATAACCTCTGCTATGAGGTCGCCGCTCGCGCTTTCAAAGCGCTCTGCCACATTGCCCTCTTCTCCCGTACCGTTCACATATGTAATCAAGGTGTTGCGCACATCGGTTTCATCGCCTGCTACACGCTCCTTGAATTGCGCTGAAAGGGTGAGCGCCGCCTTCAAACCTGCCGTCTGATAGCCCTTATCTGCGATGTTGTCCAGCCTGAGCTGTAACTGCCCATCGCCGCGCGTCGCGGTGGTGAGCACGAGCTCCCAAGGCAGCTTGAGCTCGGTGAGGTTTATAATGGAGGTATCTTTGAGTATCTGCAAGATAGCACTCAGCGCCACCGACAGAGTGAGGTCGTTGCCCAGCACGAGCGAAGGGTTATTATCGCCCGCCGCAAGCGCCGCAAGCGCGACTGCCTGCTGAGTTTGAGGCAAGCCTTCCAGCAGTCCGTTAATGCCGTTGGAAATGGTTCCCGCCACCTCGTTGATATAGTCCATCACCTCAAAGGTGCCCACTTTGAGCACGGGGAAGGTGATGTCCAACAATTTGAGCTGTGACAGGTCGATATACAAACTGCCGCCGTATATCGTGAGATATATGCCGTCGCCTTCGGCAAGGATGGGAATGTTATCCTCACCGGCTTTGCCGAGTACGAGCGGAGTATTGGCAACGATACCCACAACTAACGTGCTCGTCTGTGTGTTAATACTGCCGTCGGCGTTCTGCTTGAGATCGGACGCCAAGGTGAGGTCGAGATCTATATCCGTAGCGTCTATGGTCCAGTCTATACCTTGACTTTTAATAGCTTCAATGGCGTCTATCGCATTTTGGTTTTTCAAATTGAGCACCTGATCAAGGATAGGACCCACAAGCGTCCAAATATCCGTAGTGCCGCCCTCTGCCGTGATGTTCAGATTGAGTTTTGCACTCAAAGAGTTGAGCAGGTTGACTACGGGGTTGTTCATATCGTCACGGCTTATATCCACGGTAGTAAGAGAATCGATACGGTCTTTCAAATTATTTATATTAACCGCGGATGTGGAAGTAAAGCCAAGTTCGAGTTTAAGTGCAAGCTCGCTCGCGTCCGTACTCGAGCTATCCTTAATGGTCGCGTCTATCTCCGCTTTGCCGGCAAATATGTCTATATAGCCGCTTGCCTCCGCGTTGAGGCTCATGGACAAGGTATCTACCAGCGAGAGCAACTCGTTTATGATGGCGTTGGAGATATTCAGCTTGATCTTGGCGTGTTCTATGCTTACAAGGGATATTATCGCATTTACGATGGTGGCGGTATCCGCAGCGGGTGCGGCGTTAGCGTCCGCAAGAGACTGCGGCAACGCTTCCCCGTAAGGATAAGTTCCGCCGGCAGCTATCATATCGAGTATTCCTGCAAGGTCGATATCTATGCCGTCAATAAGTCCGCCCAAATACGCGGTAAGGTTGCCGATTACATCGCCGGCATCCACCTTCACCGCTCCCATACCTATGCCGGACAGATCCAGCCACAGCGCGTTCCGATATACATATATGCCTATCAACGTGGTGGTCGCGGTTATCGTGCGATAGTTGAGCTGCAAGCTGATCATATCCATATTCACGTTAGCGCCGTCCATCTTACCGTCCAAAGCCAGCACGAGATCGATGCTTACGGGATCCCCGTCTGCCTGAGCCACCAAGTCGAGAGCGGTGTCGCCCAAATTGACTATGCCGCCCACAAACTGCTTAGCAAGGCTGAGCAAGTCAAATCCCTGCTCCCGCGCCGCGTCGGCGGTAAGACTGAGCGTTATGGTGGAAGTGAGCACTTCGTCGAGTATGCCCGCTATCAGCTTTGAAGGATATTCGTTTTCGTCCGCAACGGGGAGAGCCGCATACTTGTCTGAAATATAGTCGGGTATGTTTTGCCCTTCCACCGTGCCGCCTATGCCGATGCCGGCGTTCAAGTCAATGGCTACACTCTTGTTGTCGAGCGTGCCTACTATATCCGCCCAGATGGACTTTTCACCGGACGCGGGATTCCTTTCTCCCACGCCTATGGTAGCGGTGAATTCTATGGCTTGGATATTCGCGTTGATATCCACTACCTGTGACAGAAGGCTGAATATCGTCTGAGACGCGATGACAAGTTCCAGCTTGCTCTTATCTATACTTATATAGTTTTCAAAGAGTACACCGTCTGCGAGCGCAGCCGTCTGCGCGGGCGCGCTTACCGCAAATTGTATACCGCCGTCCGTCTGAGAAGCGGTGAGTTTGAGGCAGTCGTACCTGTTGCCCAATTTATCCAACGCATATACGGCGATATAGTCGCCCGCCTTAGCCGTGGCGGCGTAAGAACCGATTATTGTATGGGTGGTGGTGGCTGCGTTATAGGTGTGGTTAGCGGTGATAGCGCGCTCCGTACCCTCGGTTGCATAAACCGTTTCAAAGGTCATATCATTGCCGATATAGTCAAAGACTATGGTGAAGTCAACGCTGTCCGCGTCCGCCGTCACGCTGCTTGGATCGGGCAGATAGAGCATTCCGTTGTTGTCGTTGTACAAGTTGGCGACTACGCGCTCCAACTGCACGAGGTAGCCTTCCACAAACGCGCCCATATTAAAGTTTTCCACTTTATATACGGGAAGCGTAATGCCCAAAATCGTGATCGCGCTGAGGTCAACCACAAGGGTCTTGCCGCTGACGGCTATCGTCACCGCCGCGCCTTTCTTGATTATAAAGCCGTTGCCTGCGACCACATCTCCGTCGCCCGTACCGCTGAGGGATACGCCTTCGGGGAAGGACAGCTGAACCATGAAGCCGCTTTCATCGGGATTTTGCGCAAGATAGGCGTATACTCCCAAATTCATCTCTATCACGGGAGGAACGCTGCCGCTGCCCACCGTCCAGGTGAGGCTGTCGCCCAGATAACTTGCTATTTCGTCGGGCAGGAGCGATCCGACTATCTCGGATACGTTGTATGCGCCCGGCTGCAAGTCTATATTGAGCTGTGCTTCTACGGAAATACCCTCGGAGAGAATGGAAGTGATACTCTTCACTACGCCCGCGCCGTACAGCAGGGACAGAGGAGTATATTCCTCTTCCTCGCCTGCCACTGCGGGCTTTGCCACCGTGTTGGACAAGGCGAGGTCTCCGCTTATGTTATATCCTTCGCCGTCTTCCACGGAAGCGTCTTCATATATGCCGAGCGTGAGGGAAAGCGAACCA
>CALWRK010000126.1 GCA_944383935.1 uncultured Clostridia bacterium | reverse complement strand
TGCATCTTTGTTATCACCACGCGATACATGATCGCAATAGACGCGGCTATCGCCGCCACTATGAGCACCACGAAGAAGGTCTGCAAGGTGAGCATTGCGGAGATCTTCTTGCGCATGGGGGAGAGCTTTTCTTTTTCTCTTCCGCCGTTATTTTTATTATCTTTATCCTTATGTGATATATTTTCGCCCTTTTTCATGCCCTTATAACCGCCTTATAGCCTATACCCTTTACGGATACCAGATCCACTTCCTCCACGTCCGCTATCTTATTCCTAAGGCGGGAGATGTGCACCTTTACCGTGTCGTCGCCGCTCGCGCTGTCCGCGCCCCAAATCTCGTCCAAAAGCTGATTTTTCGTGAAGATCATGTTGGGATAGGACAGCAGTTTGAAGAGTAAGTCGAACTCCTTCCGCGTAAGCTCGATGTTTTTGCCGTTATACGTCACCGTATATGCGGCGGAATCCACCTTTAATCCGCCCGCCGTTATGCTTCTGGAATCGGCTATCTGCGCGCGGCGCAATATCGCCCTTATTCTCCAAATGAGCTCGGCATAGTCTATTGGCTTGACCATATAGTCGTCTATGCCCAGCTCAAAGCCCTGCGCCTTGTCCTGCGGGGACGCCTTTGCCGTAAGAAAGATGAAGGGCACGTTGTTGCCGCTGCTCCTCACCTCGCGCGCCAAAGCGTAACCGTCCATGCCCGGCATCATTATATCGGACACTATCACGTCTATATGTTTGGAATATAGTATGTCCAACGCAGAATTGCCGTCCTCGGCGGAAACCACCTCGAAATCCCTGCGCAAATTCGCAACCGTCAAAAGACGGGTGGAATAATCGTCCTCCACGACCAAAACAGTAGACATAAAATGCCCTCCTTTCTCTTTTTCTCACATATTATACCACGCTTTAGTTAAATAACGGTAAACAAAATGCCCCTTGTAAAATATTCTTGAAAAGCACAGACGGTTATCCGTGAAAAGCCTTGACCTAAATAAATGTCAAGGCTCGTAAATATCTCCCTTTAAGACGAATGCGTCGCGTTCCTTTCCCCAACCTCGCCCGAACACGTTTTACATATATAATTGATTTTATCGGATTGCCTATCTTGAAAAAATCATTCCCCGTCCTTCCACCTCTCCGGTTTGCCCTCCGTCTTTAAGTTTTTATATTCGAATTGGCGCAGATATTCGTATATAACTATCGCCACGGAATTGGCAAGATTCAACGAACGGGCTTTTGCGCGCATGGGTATGCGAAAGGTGTTTTCGTAATTTGCCTTTAACAGCGATTCGGGAAGTCCGCGCGTTTCTTTACCGAAAAAAACATAGCAGTCCCTTTCAAAACGTATTTGCGAATGGATTATACTCCCCTTAGTGCTGGAAAAGAGCGTTTGAATACCTGCGGCTGTATATGCTTCTTTAACCGCTTTATCCATATTTTCACCGCCCGAGTAGTTGAAATTTTTAAGCAAAAATTCTTCTAAATTTCCATATCTGCGCACGTCGGATATCTCCCAATAGTCCAGCCCGCTGCGTTTCAGATATTTGTCCTCCCACGAAAAACCGCACGGCTCTATGACGTGAAGCACTGCTCCCGTGGCGGCGCAAGTGCGCACTATATTGCCCGTATTGTTGGGAATTTCCGGTTCCAAAAGAACTATGTTTATCATATGTATTTTGCTATCTCCTCCAAATCTTTTACGCTTGTTGCGGCAAACGCCTTCAACTTCAATTCCTTTCCCCCGCGCATACCTTTGGTGTAAAAAGCAAAATGCTTTTTCATGTCGTTTACCACCTTTTTTTCGGGGTATATTTCCAATAGAACGCGCATATGCAAACCTATCGCCTCTTGTTTGTTCATGACCTCGTCCACACCCGCGATTTGCGCGAAAACCCCGGGGTTTCCCAGCGCTCCTCTGCCTATGGCAACGGCGCTTGCGCCCGTATATTCCAACGCGTGCTCCGCCCCTTTTTTATCCTTTATATCTCCGTTTGCGATTACAGGGATACTCACCTTTTCTACCGCTTCTTTGATGGGAGCATAGTCGGCTTTTCCCATATAGTATTGTTCTCGCGTCCTGCCGTGAACGGTTATTGCCACAGCCCCGGCGTCTTGCATTCTCTTTACAAAATCCGCGCAATTATCCGAAGAATAAAAGCCCGTCCTGCACTTTACGGTTATCCTTCTTCCCGTGCTCACCGCCGCCTTTACCACCTCTTGCGCCAGAGAGGGATTTTCCAAAAGGGCGCTTCCCTCTCCGTTTTTTACTATCTTGGGTACGGGACAGCCCATGTTTATATCTATGAGTGCGAATTTGTCCATAATTTCATCTTCGCACGCCGCCTTTATGAAGTAGGGGTCGTTTCCGAATATCTGGGCGCAGGACGCCCTCTCATAAGGTGTGGTGAAGAGCAGATCTTTGGTCTTTTCGCTGTCGTAGACCAATCCCTTTGCCGACACCATCTCCGTGCATACCGCTCCCGCGCCGAACAAAGAACATACGGCGCGAAATCCCGCGTCCGTATAGCCTGCCATGGGCGCAAGCAGCGCCCCTCTTATCTCCACGCCGCTTATATTCACTTTTTCTCCTTGAAAATCTTTTCCATCTCCTCTTTGGAAAGAGAGGTTATATCTCCCCCTCCCTCTTCTTCAGCCCTTTTGAATCGGGAGATAAAATCGTTCAACTTATTGTTTAACAATACTTCCGCGTCCTCTTTATTCAACCTAAGCAAGACTATACAGTCCCATATCAGATCTTCGCAGCTGCCGCCCTTTTCCACCTTTTCTATATCTTCTCTTATCTTGGAAGCCGCCCTAGCTTTATCATTTTCTCCCACTCCTACCTTGGCGGCATATTTCAAGGCTTTGGCGGCGCGCTCGTCGGCGGGGAGATGAGAGGGAATGGAATCCATTTTGGAAGAGGGCGTTTTATAATTTTTCTCTTTATTCTTTGCGCTTTCCCATGCGGCGAGGGCTTCTTCGGCGTTATTTGCCTTTACGTTTCCGAAGATGTGTGTGTGACGGGTTATCAATTTTCTACACAAGCCGCTTATCACATCGGTGGCGTCGAACAGCCCCTCTTTTTCTCCCAGCACACAGTGGAATACGCCCTGTAAAATCACGTCGCCCGCCTCTTCGACTATATTTTCCACATCGTTATTGTATATGGCGGTTACCAATTCGTACGCTTCTTCTATCATGTTGGGGCATATGCTCTTCATCGTCTGGGCTTTATCCCATTCGCAGCCGTTTTCCGCGGTAAGTATATACATTATCCTCATAAGATCGTTGAAAGAATACCTTCTCTTGTGTATGAGGTCGAGCGGAAAGACGGTGAGCGTATCGCAGCCCGGGCGGTATTCGCCCAAACTTTTACCGCAGTCGTCATATATTTCGTCCCCCGCTATATCGAGGAGTTTTGCGTATGCTTTTTTGTAATTTTTTTCGTTTACTCCCTCTATGACGAGTTTAATGCGGTGATCGTAATAAAAGCCGTCGTAAGAGATGAGCTCTTCCGCGTTCATCGTGAGCTGTGCCATTTTTCTCTCCTTCTGCTCCGCAATGCGGAGGCGTTCTTTATCTCCTCATATTTGAATACCCTCATTATGATGCAAGAGAGTATATATACTGCCGCGCCCGCCGCCGTGCACACCGCCGCGCGCAACAAAAGTCCCGTCAAAAGCGGACGTATCAAATATAAGGTCAAAGACATTATAACACCCGAAAGGAGAATTTTTACAGTATTTTTCAATAGGTTTTTATCCTCTCCCAAAAGTCGCCTATAAAATACCGCTCCGAAAAGCATATTTAGCATATAGTACGCCACCCACGAAACCGCCGCTCCAACAATACCCGCTTTATATATAAGTCCTATTTCTGCAGCCACCCTAAGAATACTCAAAATGCCGCTTACTTTTAAGCAATAGCCCCCTCCGTCCACAGCTTGCAGCACGGAATTATACACTCCGGACAAGGAAGCGGTTATAATGTTTACGCTGCTTATTTTCATCAAAAAAGCGGCTGTTTTCATATTTTCTTCACTGAAAGAAGAGAACAATATTTCAACTATTTCCTCTGCAAGCAAAAACACCCCGAAAAAGCAGGCACAGGTTATAAAGAGGACGTATTTTATACATTTAGAACTCTTTTCTTTTATACTTGAAGCGCTGTTTAGAGCATAAAAGTACGAAACGGCGGGGATTAGCGTTACCGCGGCGGAGAGGGCTATTACAATGGGCATATTTATCACGGTATTAACGCTTCCGCTCATTATGCCGTATTTTGCCGCGGCGTCTTTATAACCGAAAACAGTCATCAATTTTACTATGAGAATGCCGTCTGCCAGCGCGGAGAGAGGAAGGATAAGTCCGTGAGCGGTTATAAACTTATTTTCGCGGAAAAATTCACGGGAAAAAGAGGGTTTTATCCTATATTTTTGCTTGGAAAATGCGTAATAAAAAAGACATATTATCAACGAAAAGAGTTCGGAAACGGTAACTCCCGCCACCGCGCCCATAACTCCGCCAATCAAAGAAAAAGAGCTTAAATAAAGGGATAAAACTATACCGAAAGCCGCCTTTATCAACTGTTCCAAAAGCTGACATACAGCCGGAAAATACACTTTTCCCTCTCCCGTAAATATTCCCTTGAAACACGCGCTCATGCCCACACATACCACTGCCGGAGCTATGATAAGATAACAATTTTTTATATCCTCATTCCCCTGCACTTCGGCTATCACCCCGGACAGAGCGCACAATAGCACCGCCGCCGACAGAGAAAAGATAAAGGTATAGAGAAAACAGCTGCCGCACATATCCTTTATCTCCCCGTTTGCGCGCCTCGCCGCCACGTTACGCGATATTATGACTCCGCAGCTGCCCGAAGTCAAAGCCAACGCCGCCGCATATACGGGAAAAACCAGCTGATACGCTCCTATTCCCTCCGCTCCTAAGACGTTTACGAGCGGAATCTTGTACGCCGCCCCTATAACCTTGCCTATCAAAAGACACAGCGCCACATATACGCCGCTCCCCGCCGCTATCCTTTCCGCCTTTATCCTCATGGAGGTAGTATGTGTAAAAACGACATTTTTTAGCGAAAGAGAAAAGGTCTAAATCAATATAAATAGCACAATCGGCGGTCGGCGTTTACCGCTTGCGAAAAACAGTATCTCCAAAAATAATTGCGCTTGCTTATTTTATAAGGTATCCAAAGTTTATATGCGGAAAGGTTAATAGCGTACTCGCACTAGGCCCCGGTAGAACACATTTGGCATATATTATTGATTCTCTCGAATATGTGTTAATTTATGTGTGTTATATGCTATTGCAAAATGCTTGCTTTTAGAGAGATAAATTTCGTTCAGTTTTTAGGCAGACGACGCGGCAACGTGACGTTGCATCCCCTTATAACTCTTGCGAAGAAAAATGGTATTCTCTCTTATATCTTTCATCAAGGCGGTTAAGGGCGCATCGCCTCGCTGCTTAAAAAATCATATTTGTAGGTTTGTCAATCATTTGTTACACCATTGGCATAAAAATTTGCGAGGTATTCATTGGGCGAGAGCCAACCTA
>CALWRK010000125.1 GCA_944383935.1 uncultured Clostridia bacterium | reverse complement strand
CAAGAGGTATTGGACTACATAGACGAAAAGCTGCAGCAAACGTGGTCACCGGAGCAGATCTCCAAAACGCCGTGCGGGATGAAGATGCCCTCGTTTAAGACGATCTACCGTTGGATAGACGAGAAATATCTGCGTTCCACCCTCAAGCACCTGCGCAGGAAGGGCAAGACGCGCAAGCGTATGGGAAACGGCGGGAGATTCACGACAGGGAAATCTATCCGCAAACGAGATAAGAGCGTATATACGCGGAAAGAATTCGGGCATTGGGAAGCGGATACGGTGGTATCCGGGCAAGGGAAGAGCAAAGTCTGCTTTGCGACGCTTGCGGAGAGAAAGACAAGATATTATATCGCAATAAAGATACCGGACAGGAAGGGAGAAACGATGGCGAAGGCGATCATAGACGCACTCTCCGGATTTCCGAAAGAAGCGGTAAAGACGATCACCTGCGACCGCGGCAGTGAATTTGCTTGTTGGAGAGACATTGAAAAAGCGTTGCATTGCGATATGTACTTCGCGGATCCGTACTGTGCATGGCAGAAAGGGACGAATGAGAACCTGAACGGACTTTTACGGGAGTTTTATCCCAAAGGAAGAAACCTTTCGAGAGTGAGTCCCGCAACGCTAAAAAAGAACCTGGCGTTGATCAACGCCAGGCCTAAGAAAGTTTTGCATTTCAGAACACCGCAAGATTTGTTCCAAGAAAATCTTTCCAAGTGTTGCACTTAGTTTGACAATTCATCAGCGGGACATTTACCGCTTTTTTATTTGCAGGATATTTATTCTAATATTTTAATCAATAAAACTTGCGCGCCCAAAGGGCGCTTTTACCATATTTTCGGCAAATGGCGTAGGGGGAGTCGAAAAAGTTAAAGTAAATATATTATAGATTTCTTAATAAATGCTTGACGGGGACAAAAGTTGGTAGTATACTCATAGTGTATAGATATAAGCATATCTAAAATTGTGCCGATATGGCTGCTAAAAAACTATATGAGAGGGTTTTTAGAAATGAAGAGTAAAGCGTTAAAGCTCCTTGTGGTGGCGGCATTGCTGGCAACGCTGTGTATGGCGGGGCTGGTTGCGTGTGCGGATGCGGAGTTCAAGCTGAATTTCGTGGTGGACGGGAATATATATTCCACTGTAAATACTGCGGGAGAAGAAACGATCAAGTTGCCCGACAATCCGCAGAAAGAGGGATACATCTTTGACGGCTGGTATTGGGATGACGGCATATGGGCGCGTCCGTTTACAGCCGAATCTCTGTTAAACGAAAAGCTGGAAGCGGATATGTCCGTATATGCCAAGTGGTTGGAAGAGGACATAACAAAGCGCACTTTTAAGGTTACATACAACTCCATGAGCGGCAGTGCGGTGGCAGACAGCAGCGTCCTCTATAATACATTGATAACCAAGCCTGCCGACCCTACGCGCACGGGATATGTGTTCGTGGGCTGGTATAAGGAAGCGGATTGCACCACGGCATGGAATTTTGCCCAAGATACGGTGACGGCGAACATTACCTTGTATGCAAAGTGGGTATCGGAGAGCGACGCGTCGGGATGCGACGTGTTGGAAGCGGAAGGCTTTACCGTGAGCGATACGACATTGAGCATGGAAGTTGTCAACGCCACGGAAACTTTCGCCCTCTCCTCGGCAATCACGGTCAGCCCGTACGCGAGCTGGACGGTGAGCACGGATATAGCCGGAGCGGAGGTGATTCCGTCGGCAACGGTCACTTTGAGCGTGGGCGACAACACTTTCTACATAAACGTGACTTCCGGCACGCAGTCCAACAAAAAGCAATATACTGTGAACATACGCAGGCACGAGATATATAATGTCACATTCAGCTTCGGAAACGGGCAGGAGGACGTTATAGTTCCCGTGGAAGAGGACTCTCTCGTAACTGAGCAGACCGCCACGCGCACGGGCTACACCTATAGCGGCTGGACGTACGATTCGGAAAGCTGGGACTTTGCCTCCGATGTGGTGACTTCGAATATGACTCTTACGGCGAGCTGGACGCCCAACGTGTACAATGTGACGTTCGATTCCGCCGGCGGCGGAGAGATAGCGGCGGCTACCGCCACATACGACGCAACATTTACTTTTGCCGTTCCCACAAGGGCAGGCTATACTTTCACCGGCTGGAAACTTTCCGACGGCACCGCGATAACAGACGCTGCGGGCGCAGGTACGGGCTTATGGAATCAGGCGCAGGACACAACTCTTACCGCAGGATGGAGCGCCGTTACATACAATATAACTTATAATGACGTAGATGGCGGCACAAACACCAATCCCGCCTCTTACACCGTAGAGGACGCAGACATCACTTTGGCAGATGCGAGCAAGACGGGTTACACCTTTCTGGGCTGGTATTCCGATTCCGCGCTGACTACGGCGGTGACCGTGATAGACACGGCAGGTTGCGCCGACGTTCAGCTTTGGGCAAAGTGGGAAGCCATAATATATACCGCCACATTCCAAAATGCGGACGGAGTTGTGGGCACGGTGGAATTTACCGTTGAGGATACCTCTCTCGCAGAGCCTGCCGTTCCCGAAAAGGCGGGCTATACGGCTACATGGGCGGCGTATACCATTTCGGCGAGCAATTTGACGATAAACGCGGTATACACTCCCATAACCTATAACATCACATATACAAACACCAAGAGTGCGGCAAATTCCAATCCCGCTACATATAATATAGAAACTCCCACCATTACGTTGGCGGCGTTGAGCGTCCCCGGCTATACGTTTGAGGGCTGGTTCAGCGGTGATACGCAGGTTACGAGCATAGATTTAGGCTCTATGGGCGACATTTCGCTGGAAGCCAGGTGGTCGATCATAACCTACAATATAACATATGTATACGACGATACCATGGGCAATTTGGCAGAGGGAGATTCACTCGTTGCCACATATACTGTGGAGCAGGAATTTGACTTTACGGCGCTTGTATGTCATGCCATAGGTTACAATTTTGCCGGCTGGTTTACGGAAAAAGATTTGGGAACGGGCTCGCAGGTGACGGGCATAGCCTTGGGCAGCACGGGTGATATGACCGTATACGCCCAGTGGGGACTGGAAGTATATGACATAACTTATATGAATACGGAAGGCGCCGTGAACACCAACCCCGCCACATATACCATAGAAAGCGAACAGATAACGCTTGCGGAAGTGAGCAAGACGGGATATGCCTTTGAGGGCTGGTTTACCGACGCGGATTTGACCACCGCCGCCGACACGGAGATAGAAACGGGCAGTCACGGCGATTTGACCTTCTACGCCAAGTGGTCGATAGTTGGCTACGAGATAGTATATAATCTGTATAACGGCACATACGAAGAGGGCGTATCCAATCCATCTGTATACACGATAGAACAGGAAGTCGTCTTGTCCGATCCCATATTGGAAGGGTCTTATTTTGCCGGTTGGTACGATTTGGCGGAAGGCGGCAATTTGGTGACCTCCATTCCCGTGGGTTCCAGCGGAAATAGGACGCTTTATGCCCGCTGGATCACCTTTAACAGCAACGGCGGCAGTGCGATAGAATACGACATGAGTTATTCCGCGAGCGGAGTTACCGCGCCTGACAATCCCGTTAAGGATTATTATGATTTTTCCGGCTGGTATTTGGACAGCGGCTTTAATACGGCGTACGACTTTACTTTGCCCACCGGCAGTTGTACGCTGTATGCCAAGTGGACTCCCACGGAATACGAGATAGTGTATGTAATGGACGGCGGCGTGAACAATGCCTCAAATCCCGCCACTTACAATATAGAAGAGAGCGTGACTTATGCCGCTCCCACAAAGACGGGTTATCTGTTCAACGGCTGGTACAGTGAAGCGGATATGCTCAATCTCACCACGGGTATCCCCGTAGGCAGTCACGGCACGGTTACCGTGTGGGCGAGCTTCTCCATAGAACAATACACCATATCCTTCGAATCCAACGGAGGCACGAGTGTGGCGGAGATAACGCAAAACTATGGCACGCAAGTGACGCGTCCTTCTGACCCGGCAAAGACGGGCTATGCCTTTGCGGGCTGGTATTCGGACAGCGCTTTGACGAGCGTATACTCCTTTACCACCATTCCCGCGCAGGATATCACCCTCTATGCCAAGTGGACGCTGGTGACGTACAATATAATTTACAATTTGGACGGTGGCACGAATGCCGCTTCCAACCCCGCCACTTTCACATATGAAAGTGCGGATATTCAGCTTGCGGCGCCCTCCAAGACGGGCTATGAGTTTACTGGCTGGTGTTTGGACAGTTCTTTGGAAACTTCCATCACGCAAATAGCCGCAGGCAGTTACGGGAATAAGGAGCTGTTTGCCTCCTGGCAAGCCGTGGAATACGCCATAACGTATGTGGTCCCCGATGGTACGGAAAATACAAATATTCAAGTATACACGATAGAAACGGCGGCTACGGAACTGATTGCCCCCGAACTGCCCGGATATACCTTTGACGGCTGGTACACTTCTTCCGACTACGCCACCTCGATAACGTCCGTGGGCGGCGGAAGCGTGGGCGCGTTGAGCATATACGGCAAGTTCACCGCCAACGTTTACGACGTATGGATGGACGGTTCTGCCGAAGCGACCAGTACCGTTACCTTTAATTTGAACGGTGCCGAGGGCACCGCTCCCGCCGCACAGACGGTGAGCGAGGCAACCCCTCTCACATATCCCGCCATACCCGAAAGGGAAGGGTATATGTTCGGTGGCTGGTATGCCAATGCCTCATGCACGGGCACGCCTTACGACTTTTCCGCACTGGTGGGCGAGAGCGTAACTCTCTACGCCAAGTGGGTACAGCCGGAAAGCGGGCAAGTTATAAACATGAACACTCCCGTGAGCGTGCAGCTTACAGGCACGCAGGAGCAGGTGTATAGCTTTATTCCGCTCGTATCCGGGAACGTGAGCATCACCACCACCGGCACTATAGATACGTTGGGCAGTATTTATTCGGGCGAAGAACTCTTAAAACAGAACGATGACCGCAGCTCTAGCGACAAGAACTTCTTGATTACCTATAACGTAACGGCAGGTCAGGTGTACGACATATATGTGCGTGCATTCTCGGCAGATACCAGCGCCACGGTAACCCTCTCTCTCACCGGGGAGACGGAAGTTGCCGACGGCGGCGTGAGCGCTGCGGGCACGAAAGCAAGTGTAACGTACGGCTCGTCCTTCACCATGCCCGTACCTCAGGGAGAGGCATTGAAAAAGTTCTTGGGCTGGCAGGACGTAAACGGCACTATGTATACGGATGAACACGGCAACAGCGTCCGCAACTGGGACATCCCCGCAAACACCACCCTCTTTTCCAAATGGGAAAAGATGGAATACACCGTCACGTTTAATACCAGCGGCGGCAGTGATGTGGACAGTGTAACGCTGGAATACGGCGCCCGTCTGAACGTGAACGACTATGTGACCACCAGAAGCGGATATTCCTTCTTGGGCTGGTATTTGAACGCTTCCGATGCCCAGCCCTATAACGCAAGCACCATGCCCGATCACGACATCGCCCTTATAGCAAAGTGGACCACTTACAGCTTGGGCGGCGTGAAGTATGACGAGAGCAAAAAAGCCATAAGCATAAACAATACCTTGAATGCAGAGCTGTTTAACGCGCTTTGCATAGATACGGACGGAAAGCCCGTATCCGTAGCCGCAGCAATAGCCAGCGGTACATTTGAAGCGGGACAGACCATAACGGTGTATCTTAGCGCTTCTGTTGCGGGATTCACGCCTGCGGTTGCCACGGTGGAAGGAGTAAAAGTATACGGCGCGCCCACGGTGGAAGTCACCGTCACAGATAAGGACTATATCAATCCCGACGAATTTACCGCCGCCGTGTGGGGCGCGAGCGGCGTGGACACTTTCGGCGAGCCCACTCAAATAGTGGTGCGTCTGGCGGAAGGATACGGCGCCGGCGATGTGACCAGCGTGTATGTAGACTCCATAGACCCTGCAGGTAATGTCACCACCCATGAGGTGGAGAACGTCTCCGTTTACGCATTGCCCGAGATAGTGGTTGCGGATACAGACGTGAGATATGATGAGGATATGACCGTGGATTCCCTGGGCATCTCCGTAACCGACTCCTTTGGACAGGCGGTGACGGATAATATTACGCTTTCAGTAGGCGGAATGTCTGCGGAAAATCCTCTTACTTTCCAAACTACTACATCTTATCGCTATG
>CALWRK010000124.1 GCA_944383935.1 uncultured Clostridia bacterium | reverse complement strand
AATAACAATAACTCTGCATAATCTTCACCTCTCCTCTATTATCCCACCAAAACCACTCGCTGTCAAGGCGGAGGGAGAATCATTGAGGAAGCAAGAATATGATTTTTTTCAAGTCGGCGGCGTGACGCTGCACCCGTGAACGCCTTGCACAGGCAAAATGGGAAAGCATAGCTGTTTTCTTCGCACAAGCAGAAACCCTGAAAAAGCGTGGAAACTTGCTTTTTATACCTATGACATAAAAGCAACGTGCGAAAAGCAAATTTCTTTGCGCGGCGTAGAGATATATAGCGATACCCGATAAAATAGGCAAGCGCAAAACCGCGCAAAAAGCCCTGCGCCAAAAGCAAGCATTTTGAAAAAATGTATCTTCTCGGGGACGGCTGCGGGTAAAAGTCACCTTACGGTATAGATAGCGATCGTTCAAAGATGTAAAAAGACGCCGCTATCAGTCGTTTGCTTGCCGCGTTGATACGGCAAAGCGAAAGAGGGAAAAGTACCAAAGGCTCGAAGAGTATTTCTTTCGCTTATCCCAAAAAAGGGCGCGACTTCCGCCGCGCCCTAGGTTAGGGTGATTCGACAAAACTGTCGAAACTTTTCAATCTTTTTCTTATGTTTATATTATATTCTTTGTTTTTTAAGAAGTCAATATATTTTCTTAGATTTTTAAGAAAGACGGTTGCTTTCTTAGTTTTTTAATATAATTTGAATATGGAGAATATATTGGGCACCAGGATAAGGGAACTCAGGCGAGAGCGCGGAATCTCACAGCCTCAACTTGCCGCAGCGATAGGCGTTTCCAAGGGAGTGATCTCCTTTTGGGAAAACGGCATAAACGAACCAAAAGCGTCGTATATAGTTGCCCTATGCAAATTTTTCGGCGTATCTTCCGACTACCTGCTGGGTTTGGAATCTTGACTACCCTTTTGTTGACAAAAAAAGCCCCGTTTGTCGGGGCTTTTTGTATTGGGAAGAACATCAGGAAACTTTTGTTAAATTCGCACTCTGTACAATGTAACTTTCCGTGGTATATTGACTGCCCTCCCTCTTGTAAGTGACGGTAAAGGCGTCGCCCGCCTTTAAGGCATAGAGAGGATATTCCGTCATATAGCCGCGAGAGATGGAATACTCATCCTTGCCGTTTATCGTAAAAGCGGTGATGACGTCGCCCGACTGCAAGCCGAGAGAGGAAGCTATTCCCCCTTCCGTTACGGAAGATATGGTGCAATCGGCAACTATCTTGCCCGATTGAGCGGCTTCGTCATAGATATAGCGCGAATTTTCCTCGTCAAATTCCGCTCCGAAGTCCATGCTGTATGCGCCGCGAGTAGAATCATCTCCGTCAACTGCGTAGTAGTAGATATTGTCCGCAACCATTTTTGCCACGTCCACGGGCACGGCATAGTTTATACTCTGTTCTTCCTCCCCGTTGCCCGCGTGGGGTACGCCTATGAGCTCCCCGTAGAGGTTAAAGCAGCCGCCGCCCGAATTTCCGCCGTACATGGAAGCGTCTATACGCATGGAACGATGTACCGTGATATTACTGCTGATCTGTAAATTTATATCCTCGCTGTGTACGCTGACTATGCCTTCCGTGACGCTTATGCCGTTACCGCCCGTATTGCCTATGACGATTGCCGTTTCCCCCACGTCATAACCGCTTGCAAAAGTCACAGCCTGCACTTCCGGATTTATACTCTTAACGTCCGACGTCTTGGCGCGAATAAGCGCGATATCGTTGCTCTCGCTGCCTCCCACATATTCGCACTCGATGGCGTATTCGCCGTAATTCACTCCGCTGTAATTGTTCACCTTTTGAGTGGTGAGCGCGGCGGTATTCTCGCTGCCGTAGAGATATACAACTATCTTGCGCGCGATATTTTTACTGTCCGCGCCGCTTTCCGCATATTTGAGGTTGTCGTCGTTCCCGTACCCGGAATACACCACATGATAGTTGGTGATGAAGTATGTATATTCGTCCTCTATCTTATATATCACCGCAGAACCGGAATACAGCGCCGTGCCGGTGGAGGTGGTTATGCCCGTCCATCCGCCTATGGTATAGCGCGTTTCGTAAAACTCCGTGGTCACCGATGCCACCGAACGCAATACGGACGCTATGACGTCGGAATTGTCGCTGCTCACATTCACGTCCATAAACGCATCCACAAACTGCTCGTACGTCAACTCTTCATCGCCTGTCGCTAACTTGTATTGGTTGTATATGTCCAACGCCGTAACACTGCTCCCATCCGCGCCGTCTGTGCCGTCTGTACCATTTGCACCGTCCGTGCCGTTAGTCACGGTGAATTCAAAACTATTCCCGTCCGTATAGTAAATGGTGTATGTGTCTACGTTGCCGCTCGATCCCGTCTTTTCTATCGACTTGATACCCACGCCGTCCGCACCCGAAGCGCTGCACGCCGCCAATACTCCCGCCGCCGCCAAGCATATGATCAGTACTGCTATGATGATTATCGGAGTTTTCCTGTTTCTCATTTTTGTGCCCCTGTTTAGTGTGCGATAAAAGACGGTTTCCTTGTGTCAAAACCGCCAAATCACTGCCTATATGATAACAAAATAGAGTGTAAAATTCAATAGACCTTGCAAGATTTTTACTTAATTTACAAGAATATGATTTTTTACCTTTACCCAACCCTGTTAGAACACATTTTACATATATAATTATTTATAGCGGATATGTGTTTATTTTCTCGT
>CALWRK010000123.1 GCA_944383935.1 uncultured Clostridia bacterium | reverse complement strand
GCGCGCAGTTGTAGTACCTCCTACAACAAACGACATATCGCGCAAAAATGAGCGGAAGGCACCCGCTTAAAGTGTTCTATTGGGGTCGGGTGCGGGTATACGCGATTGCAAGCAATCGCTGTAAGGCGAGTTTCTTTACATGGTTAGATTAGAGGAATTTTTGTTATGGCGCGGCTCGTAATAATTCTCGGCTGGTTTTTCGGACAGCGGCGGAGATACGCGGCTTACTTGCAAAAGCGGTGGTGTATGCGGAATTTGGACGATGCAAGGGCAAGCACATTCATCTTTTGGACAAAAATATTCTCGGCTTTTCGTGCTTATATGTCGAATTTTGTCGAAAGTTTATGCGATAGAAACAAATTTTGCGCTTTTTTGTAATTTATTGTACAAAAATTCTTGATTATTTGCCTTTAACTTGCTATAATTGAAGCGAAAATAATCAAAGGAGTGATGTCCGCGATTGCGGCGGTTTTCGCAAGAAAAATGTTTGTGAAGATGGGCGCGTGCAGCCTATATTTTTGCATACCTTTTTACGGAAAAAGTCGTGCGGAGGAGAGTATGAAAGATTACACAAAGAGGCTGCAAAAAGCCATAGATTTTTTCAATCAACACAAGTATGTGCTGGTTCTGGCGGGCGCGGGATTGGCGTACGACGCAGGACTGCACGCATATGGAGATCTACTGTACGGCGAGTTTGCGGACTTTGCGGATAAATTCTTGCTCACTGACCTGAACGAGGGGTTTACCTCGATAGACAAGCAATGTCTGCCCGACTTTTATTCAAGATATGCTCGGGTTTTCCATCACTCCCCTCCCAAAAGCGAGATGCACGAACAGCTCTTCAATCTGCTTAAACACAAAAAATATTTCGTAACTCAACTAAATCCCGACTATCTGTTCGAGCGGGCGGGGTTTGACCCGAATAGAGTCTTTCACACTGCGGGCGAGCCTCATTTAATGCAATGTGCACAAGGTTGTTGCGACACCCTGCTCCCCGTGCCTAACAGAGGAGAACCTCTACCCGTCTGTCCATGGTGCGGCGGCGAGATGCGCCCCTATTTGGATATATACGGCGACGATAAATTCGTAACGCCGCCCATGTTTACGGATAAACTCGCACATCACGCCGCTTTTGTGCATAAGGGACGGGAACGAGGTCTGCTCGTACTCGATCTGGAATGCGGCATTCACGACCATTTCGGCGTAAACGGTTCGATAATCTCGCGCAATCTCATGCGCGATAATCGCGTACGCATGATAAGGATAAACAGCTTTGAACCCATATACGCAGAGTGCGAAAACTTGGTTTCCTTTGACGAATCTGCCGCAGATGTGATAACGGAGTTGCTATTGGCTCTCCCGCAACCCAGGCGCGGAAGACCGCCGCACTACATAGCCGCAGGACGCGGACTCACACGCGGAAGATGAATTCCTTGACCTTTTCCGTCCGAAAGTGATAAAATACCCGACGGAGGTGAAGTTATGAACGACATACTTGAAAACATAAAAACAAGGCGCAGCGTGCGCGCATACAAGGCGGACGCGGTGCCGGAAGATATGCTGAATGCAGTGCTGGAAGCGGGCACTTACGCCCCTACCGGCATGGGCAAGCAATCGCCCGTAATAGTGGCGGTGACTGACAAAGCCACCCGCGACATACTCATGAAGATGAACGCGGCGGTTATGGGCGTGAACTCCGACCCTTATTACGGAGCGCCCGTCATCGTGCTGGTGCTGGCGGATCCCGCCGCGCACACCTATGTGCAGGACGCAAGCTGCGTGCTGGAAAACATGATGCTCGCCGCGCACTCGCTGGGATTGGGAAGCGTGTGGGTGAACCGTGAAAAGGAGATGTTTGAAAGCAAAGAAGGCAAAGCCCTTCTTAAAAAGTGGAATCTCCCCTCGACGCTGGCGGGAGTGGGCTCGATCGCGCTCGGCTATCCTGCGGGAGCTCTTCCCGAAGCAAAGCCGCGCAAAGACGGCTATATCGTAAGGGTATAATCAAACGAACAGGCGCGCCGCGGGCGCGCTTTTCTATCTATTTCCTCTGGTTTTATTATACCCTTTTGCAAATGCATCAAATGTCATAATTGTATCTCTCTCTAATGCGTTTAAGCTGCCGTACCCGCTATTCTCCAATGCAATCGCTTTAATAGTAAATTTATCTCCGTATTTGTAATCGGCATATACATCTCCGTTGCCTTTGCCTGTAAAATGGGCATTTATCCTGTTCAGCACTTGTTTTGCTTGTCCGACATAATACATGTTTTTCGTTTTATTATAAAGTATGTACACACCTGCAAAATTTAACGACAAGGCATATTTGGCATGACCGTTTTTTCCGTATTTAGAGTTTCTCATTGTAAGAAATTCTTCCGGGGTCATCTCTAGTGTATTATTTGCCAGCCCCTCTATTTGCATCCTTATCTTTTTTCTGTGTTTTGCAAAGATATAAATAATAATTATCATTAGCAAAACACTAATACCTAATATTACTCCAAGTGTTACAAAAATCATTTCCATTTTTCTCTTGTACTTCTATCCTTAATCGCCGTAATCGGCAAAGATTTTAAGCCAGAGCTGCATAGAAGTCAGCTCGCTTTCGGCAAGGAGTTTTGCTAGTTTTTCCG
>CALWRK010000122.1 GCA_944383935.1 uncultured Clostridia bacterium | reverse complement strand
TTTGCCTTGAAGTGATAGTGCGTTAAGTTGAAGTCATTGTCTTCGCAAAAGCTATGATGAAATAACTTGCCTTTGCGCAGAAGCAAAGTATGATATATACATATGTTACTTCAACGCGCATAAGGGGTGGAGCGCCCCGCGCTCCCGCGCCATCTGCCTCAAAACTGAACGAAATCCACCTCGCTAAAAGCGAGCATTTTACAGGTAACTAGTAATACCGACAAAAAACATATATCAAATAAAATCAATTATATTTGTAAAATGTGCTCGGTTGAGGTTGGGTAAAGGTAGCGACTGTTTTTACATAAATGCATGGAACTTTTGTATGAAATTGCCCTACGCAGCACAAAGAAATTTGACAGGCAAATTTCCACTTTTGGCATTTATAAAGCGGTGTATTTATTAAAGAAAAGAAGTGTAATTCCGCTTTGCGGCACCTTACCTTACTTCGCGGAAAGTAATTGCGGTAAGCGAAACTTTTTAATAAGGAAAGTTGACTGCTTGGGAAGAAAGCAAACATAATAATGTTGTCCGCGAAAGCCGATTACGCTATAAATAGCACAATCGGCGCGCGGCGTTGCTCGCAACAGTACGCGCTGCAAATAATTGCGCTTGCTCACTTTATCGGGTATCGCTAGTTTATATGCGGAAATGTTAATAACGTGTCAGGTATCGTTACTTTATCTATCGCCGCGTAAAGAGATTTGCGGGGCAAATCTCCACGCGCCCTCTCGTCGCTTGCGGTTTGAGGGCGCATATCACTTTTTGGCACACGTTAAGTTATTCATGGCATAATAGTGTATCTGCCAAAAAATATCACTTTTTACCTTCTGATAAAAACGGCGTATACGGCGTATTTATTTTTAGTATATGAAGGTAAAAATCATCCTCCCCGCTCCCGCTTGACTACTTTGCAAAGTAGTGTTAAAATATCTAATTGAAAATAAACATTTCGCCCTTAGGGGCAAAAGAGAGGTATTTATGAGTTTTACCGGTCTTATAATCATGGATGGCTACGGCGTGAATCATTTTGCGCCCTTCAATGCGGTGTCGCCCGAAACGGCGCCCAATGTGCTCAAGCTGTTCGCGGATAACCCCGCCACCGTGCTCGACGCCAGCGGCCTTGCCGTGGGTCTTCCGGACGGGCAGATGGGCAACAGCGAGGTAGGTCACCTCAATATCGGCGCGGGCAGGATCATCTACCAAGAGCTCACGCGCATAACCAAATCCATTCAGGACGGCGATTTCTTCACCAATCCCGCCTTGGTCAAGGCGATGGAGAGCGCCAAGAACGGCGGCAAAAAACTGCACGTCATGGGACTTGTATCCGACGGCGGCGTGCACTCCCACAACACCCACCTCTACGCGCTCGTGAAGATGGCAAAGCAGATGGGGCTTGACAACGTATATATCCACTGCTTTATGGACGGCAGGGACGTACCCCCGGAGAGCGGCAAGGGCTATATCGAGGAGCTGCAAGCACAGCTCGATCAGATGGACTTTGGCAAGATAGCCACGATAAGCGGCAGATTCTACGCCATGGACCGCGACAACATCTGGGACAGGGTGGAAAAGGCTTACTCCGCGCTTGCCGACGGCGAGGGCATTTTGGAATCCGATCCCGTGCAAGCCATGCAGAACAGCTACGACAAGGGCGTTACCGACGAATTCGTCATCCCCACCGTCATCACGGAGGGAGGCAAACCCGTAGCCACGGTGGACGAAGGGGACAGCATCATCTTCTTCAACTTCCGTCCCGACAGGGCAAGGCAGATCACCCGTTCCTTCATCTATCCCGACTTTGACAAGTTCACGCGCAAGAAGGGATTTTTGAACCCCTGCTATGTATCTTTCACTCAATACGACGTGACTTTCAACGACAGGTTGGACGTTGCATTCAAGCCGGAAACGTACGCCAACACGCTGGGCGAATACCTCTCCAAGAACGGCATAAAGCAGTTCAGAATAGCGGAAACGCAAAAGTACGCGCACGTCACCTTCTTCTTCAACGGCGGCGTGGAAGCTCCCAACCCCGGCGAGGACAGGATCTTGATAGATTCCCCCAAGATAGCCACCTTCGATATGAAGCCGGAGATGAGCGCTTACGAAGTCGCGGAGCGCGCTTGCAAGGAGATCAAATCGGGCAAGTATGAGGTGATGATCCTCAACTTCGCAAACGGCGACATGGTGGGGCATACCGGCGTGCTGGAAGCCGCGCGCAAAGCCGTTAAAGTGGTGGATGAATGCGTTCAGCAGGTGGTGGACGCCATCTTGTCTGTGGGCGGCAAGGCGCTTATCACCGCAGATCACGGCAACTGCGACTATATGTACGAGCCGGACGGGACCCCATTTACCGCTCACACCACTAACCGCGTGCCGCTCATCGCCGTGGGCGACGACAGCATCTGCTTCTTGGAAAACAACGGCAAACTGTGCGACATAGCTCCCACTTTGCTCGATATGATAGGTCTGCCCAAACCCAAGGAGATGACGGGCAGGAATCTTATCAGGCATAAGGTTAGGTGATGATTTTTGAGGGACGCAAAATGAATATTTGCGAGCACACCCGTAACCGTCCCCAAAAGGGGCACTTTGAGCGCGGTCTTTTCGGCAGTTTTGCACAATGCGCC
>CALWRK010000121.1 GCA_944383935.1 uncultured Clostridia bacterium | reverse complement strand
TACGCTATTAACCTTTCGCATACAAACTTTGAATACCTTATATCATGCAAAAGCGGGCGGAAAGATGCCGCTATCAGCCGTTTGCCTCCCGCATTGATACGGCACAAAGCGAAAAATGAAAGGGTACCGACGGCTCAAAACCACGATACCCTCTTCCCTTTTATTTTTCGCTTATCTCTTTATAGATCCGGATTCTCGTCCTGCTTATTATTCTCCCCTGCCGCGTTTACAGCATCGCTTGCCGATTGAGCGCCGCTTTCGGAGTTTGCTTCGGGAGCGGAGGAAGAAAGTTCGAATACGTCTTCCGCCTTCTTCATCTTGGCGCGCTCTGCTTCCGCGTCGTCGGCGGGAAGAGAATCGAGATCCACGGCTTCTTCCTTGTACTTCTTGCCGCGCTTTTTCTTCTTATCCGCCTTTTCTTCCGCTTTGGCTTCCACCTTTTCGTCCTGAACGAGGTCGTCCGCCGCGCTCACCGTTTCGGGAGCGGGAGTGACGGGATTGAGCACTGTATACACCGCTGCCCTATCTATGGTAGCGAGCAGGCTGCCGTCGCCGTTTGCAGACAGATCCACGATAAATTCGTTGCGGTCGTTATTGATAGCCTTTATCTCGCCGATAAAGCCGCCGATCGTCTTGATCTTACTGCCGACGCGGATGCTGTTCATCATCTCCTGCGCCTTCTTCTGCCTTTTCCTGTTGGGAATAACGGACATGAGGATCATGAATACGAGCAACACGCCCAATATGACCCATATATACCAATTGTCTGACATAATTTACACTCCTTTCGGTAACGCCCTACCAATTTATTTGGTTGCAGTATCTATCATAAACGATTTTGCTCATAATTGCAACAAAAAAAGCGCCTATGTTAAGTAAAATAAATATATATCAAGGCGAAATAAAGGGGAAAATCGGCGATCAGCCCTTTACTTTCCAATCGTATCCCTTGCGGAAGTTCTCCACAAAATCCCCGAATCTATCTTGCATAATGGCTTCGCGGATGTCCTCCGTCAGGCGCGTGAGGTGACGGATATTGTGAATGGACAGCAACTGTCCGCCGGCTATCTCGCCCACATTCAGCATATGCCGCACATAGGCGCGCGTATAATTTTTGCAGCAATAGCAATCGCAACCCTCTTCTACCGGAGTGAAATCCGCCTTATATGCTCCGTTTCTCACTGTGATATTGCCGCGGCGGGTGAACGCCGCGCCGTTTCTTGCCATGCGCGTGGCTAACACGCAGTCGAACATATCCACTCCGCGCAGCACGCCCTCCACTATGCAATCGGGAGAACCCACGCCCATGAGATAGATGGGCTGATTTTGAGGATAATACGGGCGCATGATGTCAAGCATACGATACATCACCTCTTTCGGCTCTCCCACGGAAAGCCCGCCGATAGCCATACCGCACTTGGCAAAAGGAGCGGTTGCCTTTACGCTTTCCAGGCGCAAATCCTCAAATAAATTGCCCTGCACTATGGGAAAAAGCATCTGATCTTCGCGCGTATGCGCAGCTACGCACCTTTCTAGCCACGAGAGGGTGCGCTTCATCGCTCCCACGGACTTTTTGTAATTCGTGCCCGCGGCGGTGCATTCGTCGAACGCCATGATTATATCCGCGCCCAGCTGTTCTTCTATCTTTATAGCCGCTTCCGGCGTGAGATAGTGCGGCGAACCGTCGTAGTACGAGGAAAATTTTACGCCGTCATCCGTTATCTTGCGCATGGACGAAAGGGAGAATACCTGAAATCCGCCGCTGTCCGTCAGAATGGGCTTTTCCCAATTCATAAACTTGTGCAAACCGCCGGCAGCCTCCACTATGTCGCTGCCCGGACGCAAATATAAGTGATATGTGTTCGAAAGCACTATCTGTGCGCCCGTTTCCTCTACCTGTTCGGGAGTCAACCCCTTTACTCCGGCATTCGTGCCCACGGGCATATACACGGGCGTGATTATCTCCCCGTGCGGCGTGGTGAGTCTGCCTACCCTGGCGCCCGTCTGCTTGCATTCGTGTATAACTTCGTATTTGAACATAAGATAATAATATATGAAATGAGGGGGAAAGTCAAGGAAAATGATTTTTTCAGGGCGGCAGCGTGACGCTGCACCCGTGAACGCCTTGCACAGGCAAAATGGGAAAGCATAGCTGTTTTCTTCGCACAAGCAAAAACTCTGAAAAAATCGTGGAGATTTGCTTTTGATAACTAGTACATAAAAGCAAAGTGCGAAAAGCAATTTTTTTTTGCGCGGCGTAGAGATATACCCACATACCCGACCAAGCAATCAGCCTTCCTTATAAAAAATAGCGATACACAATAAAGTATGGGAGCGCAACTATTTTTGGAGATACTGTTTATCGCAAGCGGTAAGCGCTGACCGCCGATTGTGCTATTTATAGCGTAATCGGCTTTCGCGGATAACATTATTATGTTTGTATCCCGTCCAAGCTGTCTACTTTCCTTATTAAAAAGTTTCGCTTACCGCAATTACTTTCCGCGGAGTAAGTTAAGGCTCCGCAACGCGGGGTACAACTGTATTGTCTGTATTCAAAAGTTACAATACTCACTCGGCTTTTTCGAAGAGATAATAATAGGAGTTATCGTGCAAAAGCGGACGGATAGATGCCGCTATCAGCTGTTTGCCTCCCGCGTTGATACGGCACAAAGTAAAAAATAAAAGGGTACCGACGGCTCAAAACCGCGATAC
>CALWRK010000120.1 GCA_944383935.1 uncultured Clostridia bacterium | reverse complement strand
GTATGTAATCGTATGTAAAACCATCTTGCCGTTTATAATAATATAAGTTGAAAACAGCGCTTTGAAATATTTGCATAAAATTTTGATTTTTATGTATAAATATTCGAAAATCCCGATATAAGAACATATGTAAAAACCACTTTCGAACATATGTTTCAAAACTAAAAACACTCTGTTTCCTCAGCCGTCGGCGACGGGATTTTTGCAGGCGAGGGGATACAGCTCCAAGTTCAGACGGTGGGATAAGGGGAAATGGATTTCGGAACAAAAGTGGCTAAAAACCCAAGTTATCCCCATAATTTTCGTGAATTTTTGGCGAAAAGGTGGAAAACTTCTCAAAATTTAGGGATTCATTTCCCCGCACAAAATCCGTAATTCGCTGGGGAAAATTCGCTCATTTTTTTGTAAAAATTGTATACAAACATATGTACTACACAAAATATGGGATGAAAAAATTTTTCGATGAAAAAATATTCATTTTTGGTGGAAAAATTTGGAAATTTCTATTGACAAACGTAAATCGCCGTCCTATAATTGAAGTACAAACGATAAAGGAGGCAAGGTTATGTGGTTTGCGGGTAAGTACGCCTTACACTCGGACGACAAGGGAAGGCTGAGAATCCCTCAGCGCTTTCGCGAACGTATGGGCACTACCGCAATTTATGCAATGTATTCCGCAGGCGGATGCCTTTCCTTTGTCACAAAAGAAGAAGGGGACAAGCTCATGGAGCATTTCCGTGAGATGGTCACCGTAGCAGACACGGCAGTGCTCAAAGCCGCCCGTGTAATCATGGCGCATATGTGCGAGATTACAGAGGACAGTCAGGGCAGATTCACGCTTCCCCCCGAACTTAAAAAGATGGCGGGCATTGACAGAGACGTGTTGTTCGTGGGCATGGGAAACAAAGTAGAGCTTTGGGATCCCAAGCGCTTTGACGACAATATCTTGGACAACGACTACGACTATCCCTACAAGGAAAAGTTCGAGGCGGTGAACGGGGAGTTGGTGTTCTGATGCAATTCGTCCATAAACCCGTACTTGCTCAAGAGTGCATAGCGGGGCTGAACATTAAGCCGGACGGCATATATGTGGACGGCACTTTGGGCGGAGCGGGGCACAGCAGCCTTATCCTTGAAAAGCTGACGACGGGAAAGCTGATAGGCTTTGACAAGGATGCGGAGGCGCTTGCCGCCGCAAGAGAAAAACTTGCCAGATATGAAGGCAAGGTGGTGTACATTCATAACGACTTCAAAACCCTTCCGCAACAGTTGGACGAGCTGGGAATAGACAAGATAGACGGCGTCTTGCTCGATTTGGGAGTATCTTCCTATCAGCTGGACAATGCGGAGAGGGGAATGTCCTACAACGCCGACGGACCGCTGGATATGCGCATGGACAAAGAGCAGTCCTTTTCAGCCAAAGACGTGGTGAACGGATATGCGGAAAGACAGCTGGCGGACGTCATCTACGAGTACGGAGAAGAGAGGTTGTCGCGCAGGATAGCCGCGGCGATAGTAAAACGCAGGGCGGAAAAACCTTACGCCTCCACGGGAGAGCTTGCGCAGACTATCATCTCCTGTTATCCGGCAAAGGACAGATACAAGGGGCGCAGCCTCTGCAAGCGCACCTTTCAGGCGATAAGGATAGAAGTCAACGGAGAGCTGGACGGTCTTTACGACACGATATTGACCGCGGCGCGCAGGTTGAAAAGCGGAGGCAGGATATGCGTGATAACCTTCCATTCGCTGGAAGACAGGATTGTGAAGAGGGCATTTGCATATTTGAACAGCGACTGCATATGTCCGCCGCACCAGCCTATATGCACTTGTGATAAACAAAAAGAAGTTGAAATATTGACAAAAAAGCCTATCACGGCAGGCGAGAGGGAACTTGAAGAGAACAAGAGAGCTTCCAGCGCAAAGTTGAGGATAGCGGAAAAATTGTAAGGAGAAAGGGCAGTATGAACGATACGATGGAAAGACAGGAACAGTACACTCGTAGCAATACTTATTATGGTGCCGATCAGGCAAACAGGCAGTTCGATGCAGGCCGTCGTGACTACGTTCAGCAACGCCCTCAGCAGAGCGAGCGTCGCACTTCCTATCCCGACTATGACAGGGCGGGATATAGTAACGGCTATTCCCGTCCCGGGTATGGATACAACGACGGATATTACGGCGGATACGCAAACGGCGCTGCGGGATATGATACGGGCAATTACTATGCTCCGACAGATCAGGGTGAGGCATATCGCGCCTCTTACGATAATAGATATAACTATGAGGCACCCTCCGCGGCGCCCGCTTACAACGCCGCAGAGTACGATTTCGACGGCTACTCAATGAGCAAGGACGGCAAGAAGGAGAAAAAGAAGATGCGCCTAAACACCAAGGCAAAGATTCTCATCGCCCTTTATTTTGCCATCATCGCGGTAGTTGCCACGCTCATTTTGGTGAATGTGGTCATAGGCGGCAGTGAAGCGGTGGCGGTGGAAGAGCCTTCCGCCTATACGGAAGAGGCAGCGGTATACTTCGTAGGAGCGGACGGCAGTGAAACCATGCTGAACGCCTCCAACGGCTTTGAATACAAATACGACACTCAGACCAACTCTTTTGACGAATTTTGCGATTGGCTGGGTGAACAGGTAGGGTAATTCATCCGACATTCGCACCAAAGATAAAAAATAATTTTATCGGAGGGGCGAATGGAAAAAATCTCCCATATAAGTATCAGGAGAAGGTTATCG
>CALWRK010000119.1 GCA_944383935.1 uncultured Clostridia bacterium | reverse complement strand
TCGTCTTCATAAAAAAACATTTGCATTTGTGTGCGCAATATAGTATAATCAATAAGATATGAAACCTACGGTAGCCATCGTGGGCAGACCCAATGTGGGTAAGTCCACACTCTTTAATAAACTCACGGGCAAGCGCGTATCCATTGTTGAGGACGTGCCCGGCGTCACGCGCGACAGGGTGTACTGCGACGCGGAGTGGTGCGGTCACAACTTCACGCTGATAGATACGGGCGGTTTGGAGATAAAGAGCGAGGACAAGATGTGGAAGCATATCCGTATGCAGGCGGATATAGCGGTGGATCTCGCCGACGTGATAGTGCTGCTTGTGGACGGCAAGGCGGGACTTACAGCGGGGGACAGGGATGTGGCGCAATATCTGCGCAAGAGTAAAAAGCCCGTAATCGTGGCGGTGAACAAGCTGGACAACAACGAACAGGAAAAGATATACGACTTCTACGAGTTGGGCATGGACAATGTCGTGGGCATCTCCGCAGAACAGGGCAAGGGGCTGGGGGACCTTTTGGACGAGATAACGGCGGGATTTTCCATTGCCGAGAGCGGAGATGAGGATAAGAGTATAAAGATAGCCGTGGTGGGCAAACCCAATGCGGGCAAGAGCTCCGTTACCAATAAACTTTTGGGGTATGAAAGGGTGATAGTGAGCGATGTGGCGGGTACCACGCGCGACGCGATAGATACCCCTTTCACAGACGCAAAGGGCAGGAAATTCACCATAATAGATACCGCCGGTATGCGAAAAAAATCCAACGTGGACAGGGGTGTGGAACAGTACGCCGTAATGCGTGCATTGGCGGCTGTGAGGCGCGCCGACGTGTGCCTTATCGTCATAGACGCAAACGAGGGTATAAGCGAACAGGACGTGAAGATATGCGGCTATGTGGACGAACAGAACAAGCCCTCCGTCATACTCATGAATAAGTGGGATTTGGTGGAAAAAGATACCGCTACGATGAACACTTTTAACAAGAAGTTGGATTCGGAGCTGAAATTCATGGACTACAAGAGTGTGGCGTATGTGTCCGCAAAGACGGGGCAGAGGCTGGAAAAGGCGTTGGATATGCTGGTGGAGGCGTACGAGCAGGCGAACAGGCGCATAACCACGGGCGTACTCAACGACGTGGTCCGCGACGCGGTGCTAGCGTCCGAACCCCCCTCGTTCAACGGCAGAAGGCTGAAAATACTCTACGCTACGCAGGACGGGATATGTCCTCCCACTTTCGTATTTTTCGTAAACGACGCGAAACTTCTGCATTTCAGCTACAAGAGGTATCTGGAAAACAGGCTGCGCACGGCATTCGGCTTTAAGGGCACTCCCATAAGGGTGGTGTACCGCAGCAGGTCGGACAAGGACATCCAATAGGAAACATATTTTTTTAAGAGGTATACATATGAACTACACTCAGTTAAGCAAGGAAGAATTGCAGCAGGCGCTCGATGAGCAGAACAAGGTGCTGGCGGAGATAAAGAAGAGGAAGATCTCCTTGGACATCTCTCGCGGCAAGCCCTGCGGCGAACAGTTGGATATAGGCATGGCTATGCTGGATATGCTCAACTCTTCCACTCAATTTCCCAAGCCCGACTATCGCAACTACGGCGTGGTGGAGGGTATACCCGAGCTGCGCGTACTCTTCGGCAAGGTGCTGGGAGTGGAGAAGGAGGAGGTGCTGGTATGCGGCAATTCCAGTCTGCAACTCATGTACGACACCATTCAGCGCAATATGCAGTTCGGCGTGTGCGGCGGCAAGCCTTGGAACGAGGGCAAGATAAAGTTTATCTGCCCCGTACCCGGCTATGACAGGCATTTTGCCATATGCAATCATTTCGGAATAGAGATGATAAACGTGCCCATGACCCCCTCCGGTCCCAATATGGACTTGGTGGAAACTCTGGTCGCGGCGGACGAGAGCATAAAGGGCATATGGTGCGTGCCCAAGTATCAGAATCCTACCGGCTACACTTTCAGCGACGAAACGGTGGAAAGACTCGCGAAAATGCCCGTTGCAGCCAAGGATTTCCGCATCTTCTGGGACAACGCCTATTGCGTGCATGACCTATACGAGGAGGGGGACAAACTCGCCAATATCATGGACATCGCCAAAGAAGCGGGCACGGCGGACAGAATATACGAATTCGCCTCCACCTCAAAGATAACTTTTGCGGGCGCGGGCGTAGCCGTGGTGGCGGCGAGCAAGAATAACATCGCCGACATTCTCTCGCACATGAAATTCCAGACAATCGGTTTCAACAAGGTGTGGCAGTACGCGCATTACCTCTATCTGCAATCGCCCGAACATATCGCGGAGATAATGGCAAAACAGGCAGACATTATCCGCCCTAAGTTCGAAAAATTCGAGGAGGTGTTCTCTGAAGAGTTCGGAGAAGACAGCGGCATAGCCCGTTGGACAAAGCCCCGCGGCGGCTACTTCATCAGCTTGGACGTGCTGGACGGCTGCGCAAAGGAAGTGGGCAGGCTGTGCAAGAGCGTGGGACTTACCATCACCACTGTGGGCGATACCTTCCCCTACGGCGTGGACGATAGGGACAGCAACATTCGCATTGCTCCCACCTACGCTTCGGAAGAGGACTTTGCCAAGGCGTTGCAAGTGCTGGTGTGCTGCATAAAGGTGGCGTGCTTGGCAAAACTCATAGAGCAAAAGGCGTGAGTTTACATATGAGAAAAAGAAAGGGGCGGAGTCGTTCCGCCCCTTTTTTATGCGGAATTTACGATATACGGCGGGAGAAAGCGCA
>CALWRK010000118.1 GCA_944383935.1 uncultured Clostridia bacterium | reverse complement strand
TCGGATAAGGGCGGTGCCGTCAATACTCTTGCGGTATTGACAAGGCGCACTTATCCGAAAGAGTGCGTAAAGGTACCGTCACGCGCGTCACGAACGCTCCGCCGAGGGACACATTAACTAAACAAAACAAAATTTATCGCAGTCAAAGAGTCCTTTATCCGTAAGACAGATATGCGGGATTACGGTGAGGGCGAGGAAGGAGAGGGTCATGACGGGGTCGGTTACGGAGTCGAGATTGAGCGTTTTTTTGCAAAACGACTCTATATCGGTGAGAGCCGACGCCACCCGAGAGGCGGGGGAATCCGTCATAAGTCCGGCGATGGGGAGGGGGAGCAGATGCGCGACTTTGCCGCCGCTGACCACGCACACTCCTCCGCCTACGGGCATGAGCGAATTTATCGCAAGGCACATATCCTTGTCGTTATCGCCGGCGCAGACGACGTTATGGCTGTCGTGAGAGATGGAGATTGCCACCGCACCGCCCTTTACGGGATAGCCGGAGATGGCGCACACGCCTACCCTTCCGGTATTCTTATGCCTCTCCGCCACGCACAATTTAGGAAGATTTTCCTTGAACTTGACCGCCTCTTTTACGAGCGTGCCCGTCTTTATTTTAAGCGCTACATTAAGGGCTGCGCCCTTATATTTGAGTTTTTCTTTGGTCACGGGCGGCATATGGAGGGTATTTTTTACCTTTGAGATATCCGCTTTTTCCACCTTGAACAGCGCTTCGCCGCCGGCAGCCACGAGCACGCCGCGCTTAAAGACCTGCACGGGCTTGAATTTTTTCAGATCGGGCACGATAATTATATCCGCCTGTCTACCCGCCGCGATTTCGCCGCAGTTGAGTTTGTAGTGTTCGGCGGGATTGAGCGTAGCCATACGCACCGCATCCGCAGCGGAAATGCCCGCTTCCACCGCCTGCTCCACCACATGGTTGATATGTCCGTAAGCGAGGATATCCGCCGCATGGCAGTCGTCCGTGCATAGGGAAAAACGGGAGATATTGCCGCTGTTTACAGCGGGAAGGATGTCCAAAAGCTGCTTTCCCGCGCTGCCCTGGCGTATAAACACGTCCATACCGGCAGCCAGTTTGTCTTGCGCTTCGGCTGCATTGTTGCATTCGTGGTCGGAAGATATGCCCTCTTGGGCGTATGTGGCTAGTTCCAAGCCTCTGCCCATGGGGAAATGTCCGTCTATGGGCTTGCCCGCGTCGCGTGCCGCTTTGAGTTTTGCGAGCACATCCTCATCCCCGCCTATCACGCCGGGGTAGTTCATCATCTCTCCCAGTCCGAAGATATCCTCCCTTGCCATGGCGGCTTTAACCGCAGCGGCGTCCAGCACGGCTCCGCTGCTTTCTGCCGGAGATGCGGGTACGCAGGAAGGCATCATCATCTTGACTTCCAGCGGCGTGGCGCTTGCATTTTTAATCATGAAATCCACTCCGTCCATGCCGCATACGTTGGCTATTTCGTGAGGATCTGCCACCACCAGCGTGGTGCCGCAGGGCATCACGGCTTCCGCAAAACGTGCGGGAGTGAGCTGGCTGCTCTCTATATGTACATGGGCGTCTATAAATCCGGGTAAGGCGAACATTCCGTTCATGTCCTCACCCTCCCCCAAATCGGGCGCGACGGCGGCGATTAATCCGTCCTTTACGGCTATATCCGCGGCGATGATTTCACCCGTGCGCACGTTGAGCACTTTGCAATTTTTAAGTATCTTATCAAATTCTCCCATGACTGTATTATAGCACACAAAAAATATAATTGCAATAAGCGCCGTCTTGGTATATAATGAATATATAAGGTCCTGTTCGACGGGACGCATAATGGGAGAGATTATGGCATCACACATGACGCATTTTTACATGGCGGAAAAGGTAATGAACGCCTCCGCCGGCAAGACGCGCAGTTTTATGGACGATTACGCCGATTGTTTTTATTCCGGCTGTCAGGGCAACGACATATTGTTCTACTCTTTCACAAAATTCAAGGGATTTGCGGGAGTTACCCATACGCGCGGCACGTTTGAGATATTCAAACGGATGTGTTCTTTTGTGCGCACGATGGGGCGCGGAGATCTGCGCGCATATCTGTATGGCTTTATCTGCCACTATACGCTGGACAGGAGCATACACCCGTATGTCATATACTGCTCTGCAAAATATATGCCCTCCTACTTCCCGCTCAAATATCGCAAAAGCCTGCACCTCATGCTGGAAGCGGGCATAGACTATGTGATATCGGACAAATTGGAGAAAAAACACCCCGGCTGTAATTGCGATTTCGTACTCAAAGACTCTCCCATGGTGTGCGAGTGCGTGGCGGATATGTATTCGGGCGCGATAGACCCCATATACGGCGTAGATATCCCCTATGAAGAACTGCTGACTCTACCCGGGCGTATGCGCGCATATCAGCGCATATTCGAGAACAAAAAATCGCCCGTATATGCACTGCTCATGACGGCGGGCGCGATAATGAACTACCCCTCTTATATATACGGCTTCCGCAAGCCTCAGAAGAAATACGCTAAACAAGACTGGATGAACTTGAACCGCAGGCTGTATCCTTCAATCACGGGCGGCAACAAGATGATAAGCCTGACCGTGCAGGAGATGATAAGCAAGAGTATTGACGACGCCAAGCGCATAATAGAGATGGCGGACAAGTTCATAGACGAGGGAATAGATCTGAACGAAAATGAATTCGAGCTGAACTTCATGGGTTCGAAATCTCTACCCGTATCCTCCAAGGGGTATGATAAAAAGGCACTGCGCGCCAAAGAAAACAAATAAAAATATGATTTTTTTCAAGTCGGCAGCGTGACG
>CALWRK010000117.1 GCA_944383935.1 uncultured Clostridia bacterium | reverse complement strand
CTCCCTCCGCCTTGACAGCGAGTGGTTTTGGTGGGATAATAGAGGAGAGGTGAAGATTATGCAGAGTTATTGTTATTTATCCCGCGGTAAGGCGGGATTTTGTGAAAAGGCAAAGCCTGTTATACTCGATGAGAGGGACGCGATCGTGCGCGTAACGCTTTCCAGCATATGCACGAGCGATTTGCACATAATCCGCGGAAGCGTGCCGCGCGCGGTGAAAGGCGTGACTTTGGGGCACGAAGCGGTGGGCGTTGTAGAACAGATTGGGAGCAAAGTAGGCAATGTGGCGCTCGGGGACAGGGTGGCAATCAATGTAGAAACATTTTGCGGCGAGTGTTATTTTTGTAATCACGGCTGGGTGAACAACTGCACGGATAAGGACGGCGGCTGGGCGTTGGGGTGCAGAATAGACGGGATGCAGGCGCCCTATGTGCGCGTTCCCTATGCGGACACGGGGCTTACGAAGATCCCCGCAAACGTGACGGACAAGCAGGGACTGTTTGTGGGCGACATCCTCGCCACGGGCTATTGGGCGGCGGACATATCGGAGATAGAAAATGGGGATAACGTGCTCGTTTTGGGCGGAGGCCCTACGGGCGTGTGCTGCGCCTTGTGCGCGCAGATAGCGGGCGGAGAGGTCATCTTGTGCGAGAAAAATGAGGGCAGGGGTGAATTTTTGCGTAAAAACTTCCCCTCGATAAAGGTGGTAACGCCAAAGGAGGCGGAGCGCCTTTGCGCCGCCATGCCGCGCGGCGGAGCGGACAGGGTGATAGAAGCCGCCGGCGGAGAGGGCACCTTTGAAGCGGCATGGAAAGCCGCTCGCCCCAACGCTATAGTAACTGTGGTGGCGATGTACGACAAGGCGCAAAGCCTGCCTTTGCCCGATATGTACGGCAAAAACCTCACCTTCAAAACGGGCGGCGTGGACGGTTGCAAATGCGCGGAGATACTCGCCCTCATCGCAGGCGGCAAGTTGGACGTAACTCCGCTCATCACCCACACATTCCCGTTCAAGGAGCTGGATAAGGCATACGCGCTCTTTGCCGAAAGGCGGGACGGGGTTATGAAAGTGGCTATCACTTATTGACAATCCGAAGCATATGGTAAAAGGGCGTTCCCGACGAGGAGCGCCCTTGTTTGTTGCGGTAGGTTATTTTTGTTATACCTCAAAATAAAGCGTCTTTATTTCGAAAGGCTTAAAGGCGAGGGCGGAAGTATCCGCTTTTTCACCCTTGTTTTCCAGCATATCGCAGACGTAGGCGGAAGTGCCGCCCTTCAAAGCCACGTTTGCGGTGGTTTCCTTGCCCTTGTATTCGTAAAGGCGAACTACTATGCCTTTTTCGTCCTCGGCTACTTTCACCGTTTCCACTATAACGCCGTCCGCTTGACAGGTGACGGGAGAGGTCATCTCAAAGTCGGCTTTATGCAGCATTACCACGTTGTTATAGCAGTAAGCGCGTGCTTTTACGTCGCTTTCCTCGAATTTTTCTTTATGAGGATAGAGTGCGTAGCTTATGTGGTGGGAGCCGCGGTCGCATTCGGGATCGGGGAAGCGAGGGGCGCGCAGCAGCGCGAGCGAAAGCATACCCTCTTTTGCCTTATGCCCGTACTTGCAGCGGTTGAACAGGGCGAGGGAGTAATCTTCGCCGTCCAAATTCACGAACTTGTGCGCGCACACTTCAAATTGCGCCTGTTCGATAGAGGTGTCGTTTTTGGTGGAGCGGTCTATCTGACCGAACTGAATGTCGCATTTCACCTTGTCCGCGAATACTGAGGGGATAAAGTCGGCGCGCAGCATCTTGAGCTCTTCGTGCCAATCCGCGTCCATGTCGAACTGCACGAGCGTATCTCCCAGGGTGAGGGAGATGGTCTGTTCGAATTGCGAGTCCATGTAGCGGTAGCGGTTGCGCCTCACTACGCGCACGCCGTCGATATAGGTGTCGGTACCTTCCAGTTTGAGAGAGTGCTTCCTCAGCTTGTCGTAATCCATGCGGATATCCCAAGCGTTGTAATACATGAAGGGATCTTCGTATATGGTCAGTTTGTTTAGGTATTGACCTTCCGCTACCAGCTCCTTGTCGTGCTTCAAGTCTTTGAGGGAGATTATCTCGCCGTTTTTGCCGAAGGTTATGGTTATAAGTGAGTTGGATATGCTGTTTTCTCCGAACGTGAGGGAGGAGATGTCCGTATTCTCCACGGGCACCACCTTTCCCGCGCTCATGGGAGCGAGGTCCACGGTATACCACTTGTCGTCTACGCGGATATATTCCTTGCGTGCGAAGTCCACGGGGTTGATGGCGGTGAATTCGTCGCTCTTTTTCTTGGACATATCGTCTATCAGCTTTGCCGCCACTTCTTTTATCTGTTCATACAACTCTTTATAGCGCGCCTTACTCTCGTCGTACACGCGCTTTATGGCAGATCCGGGGAGTATGTCGTGGAATTGATACAGCAGCACCTCCTTCCATATCTTTTCCACCTGATCGCGGTCGTAAGTAACGCCGCGCAACTTGCCCTCCGCGCCCAGCAGTTCCACGAGGTGGAGCATATTTTCCATGCGCCTGTTCCACAGCTTGTTTGCCGCCTGTGAGGTGTAGGTACCCTGATGGCGCTCGTAGTAGAGTTCGCCGTCGTATTCGGGGATCACTTCGTTATACGCCTTTAAGTCCTCGAAGAAGTCTATTGCGGAGGAGAATTTGACGGGGGCAAGCCCGTTTATTCCCTTTTCCATGCGGGAAACGTATTCGATGTGCCCTTCGCCCGGACCGCCGCCGCCGTCGCCGTCGCCGTAGAGAAGCAGGCATTGAGGCACTATCTCCTTTTCCTTATTGCGCTTGTTGGATTTGAATATGGCAAGAGGGGAAGCCCCGGAGTTGTAGTCGCCGGCAGGCTCCATATGCGCGAGCAC
>CALWRK010000116.1 GCA_944383935.1 uncultured Clostridia bacterium | reverse complement strand
TCGGTGGGCGGAGTGATAATGGGCGCCATTCCCACTTTTGAGCTGGAATACTCTTTCGAAGGACAGTCTTACACCCAAACGATGTGCGTGGGAGAGATGTACACCGTGCAAGATACCACCGTATATGCCCTGCTTTTGCGCGACGTGGGCGGCAATCCTCTGCCGCAGACGATAAGCATATATCCCGTGGACTTTGAACTGAAAGACGGCGTCACCGCCTATTTGAACAGGTGGAACGAGGAGGGAGATATCACCGTGAACGGGACCGTTCTCTCCGCGCAGGACCGCACGCAGATAACGTATACGGACAACCTTTCGGTAATCATAGCCATGATAGGCGATATGATAGACATAGTCACCTATGCCCTGGTGGCGTTTACCGCGCTTTCCCTGGTAGTGTCTACGGTGATGATAGCCATTATCACATATGTGTCCGTGATAGAAAGGGTGAAAGAGATAGGCGTAATCCGCTCCTTGGGCGGCAGGAAAAAGGACGTATCCCGCCTGTTCAACGCCGAAACGTTCATCATCGGCTTTATCTCCGGCGTGATAGGCATAGTCATAACCTATCTGATATGCCTGCTGATCAACGGCGTAGTAAGCGCGGCGATAGGCATAACGGGCATAGCCAGTTTGCCCTTCACCACCGCGCTCATATTGATAGCTGTGAGCATAGTCCTCACGCTGATTTCCGGACTTATCCCCGCACGGCTTGCGGCAAAGAAAGACCCGGTAGAGGCGCTGAGGAGCGAATAGCGCGCAAGGGATTGCACGGGGAGCGACAAGCTCCCCTTTTTTGTTGCGGTTGCAACTTGTAAAATCATATAAACGGGTATATAATTATAAAAAAGAATATATTCGGAGGCAAATATGAAAGTTGTAATTGTCGGCGGCGTGGCAGGCGGTGCGAGCTGTGCAACGCGCCTGCGCAGATTGGACGAGAGCGCGGAGATAATCATCTTCGAGCGCGGAGAAAACGTATCTTACGCAAATTGCGGACTGCCCTATTTTATAGGCGGAAAGATAGAAAGAGAAGAGGACCTTACCGTGGCTTCTCCCGCCTTTTTGCGCCGCAGATTCAATATAGACGTGCGCGTCATGTCCGAAGTCGTAGATATAGACAGAAAGGGGCATACCGTGACCGTGCGCACTCCCGAGAAGGAATATAAAGAAAGCTACGACAAACTCGTGCTCACCCCGGGCGCGAGCGCAAAGACTTTGGGCTTGGGCGGCGAAGGCGTATTCACCTTGCGCGACGTGAGAAATACGCTGGATTTGGACGCCTACATCAGAGAAAACAAGGTGGACGGCGCCTTAGTCGCGGGCGGCGGCTTTATAGGCGTGGAGATAGCGGAAAATCTCATCCGCCGCGGTTTGAAAGTGACCCTCGCGGAGTTCGCGCCGCAGCTCATGCCTCCGCTGGATGCGGAGATGGCGCTGCTCGTGTCCGACGCGCTCGCTGCCGGCGGCGTGGACGTTAAAGTAAACACGGGCGTAAAGGGCGTGGAAAAGAAAAACGGCAAGCTGAACGTGACCTTCACCACCGGCGAGAGCATGGAAACGGGCGTAGTCATACTCGCGCTGGGCGTGGCTCCGGAAACGGCGCTGGCAAAGAACGCGGGCTTGGAGATAGCCGAAAACGGCGGAATAAAGACGGATGAGCTCATGCGCACAAACGACAAGGACGTATTCGCCGCGGGGGACGCGATAAGCGTTATCGGCGCGGACGGAAAAGATGCGCTTATCCCCCTGGCGGGACCTGCGAACAGGCAGGGCAGGAGCGTGGCTGCCAACTTGACGGGCGGCGGCGAGAACAACGGAAAACGCGTGCTGGGCGCAAGCGTAGTGAAGGTGTTCGACCTCACCGCAGCTAGCGTGGGCAGGAGCGAAAAACAGCTGCAAAAGGCGGGAGTGAAGTATAAGAAGGCATATGCCTTCCCCATGACTCACGCGGGATATTATCCGGGCGCCACGCAGCTCACTCTCAAACTCCTGTTCGGCGAAAACGGAGAGATATACGGCGCGCAGGCGGCGGGCAGAGAGAATGTGGAAAAACAGATAGACGTCATCTCCGCGGTGATGAAGCTGGGCGGCAACGTACACTCTTTGGCGGAGATGGAGCTGTGCTATGCTCCTCCTTACAATTCCGCAAAGAGCCCCGTGAATATGCTGGGCTTTATCGCGGAAAACATACTCTCCGGGCTGTGCCCCACCGTATATGCGGAAGACCTGACGCTTGAAGACTATGTGCTGGACGTGCGCAATCCGGGCGAATGCGCAAACGGCGGTATTCCCGGAGCGGTGAACATACCTCTGGACGTTCTGAGAGAGAACCTTTCCCTCCTCCCCTCGAACAGGAGGATAACGGTGTCCTGCGCCGTGGGGTTGCGCGGATATCTGGGTGTACGAATACTGCGCCAATGCGGATTTGACGCAATCAACCTCTCGGGCGGCTACCGCGCGTACTCGCTATGCAAGCGCGCGGGTATGACGAAAAGATAGCAATTCGTCTTTTTTCGCATTTGACTTTAAGCGGCGCGGCGCAATGCCCCGCCGCTTGTTTTTTTGATCTTTCCACTCAACACACGCCGTTAAGCGCATTTATCTGCTCAAAATGCTTGCAATATTTTCGCCAAAGGTATATAAATGTGTTCGGATATGAAGCGTGAAGGCATACAGGCGGAAAGACCGCATATAAAGTACATAATAAAGAATCTGTTAAAGGGGCATATCGTGCTCATAATCGCCCTTATCGCCGCTGCCGTCACCTGCTTTTTCGTGCCGCCGAACGCAGGATATGCCGACTACTTCGACCTAGACACCCTCTCCTGCCTTTTCTGCACGCTGGCGGTGGTGAGCGCTCTCAAACGCAGGCGCTTTTTCGAATGGCTGGCGGTGAAGATAGTTACGGCTTTCGGCAATATGCGGAGAGTTACTTTCGCGCTGGTGTTCGTAACCTACTT
>CALWRK010000115.1 GCA_944383935.1 uncultured Clostridia bacterium | reverse complement strand
GGCTCTTCGGGCGTTACCGGCTCTTCGGGATTTTCAGGCTCTTCGGGATTTTCAGGCTCTTCGGGCGTTACCGGCTCTTCGGGAGTTTCCGGCTCTTCGGGCGTTACCGGCCGGTCGGGCGTTTCTCCACCCGGGGTGTCTTGCGGAAGCACGAGGGAGATGAGCTCATCTTTCAACTCGTTGAATTTCTCCGGCGCTGCCAGGTAGAAAATGCCGAGAGCGATGGCGACGATAAGAATTATCGCCACCACCGCTATCAATATCCTTATTGCGGTATGCTTTTTGATTTTGCGTCTGCGCGCCATTTATTATTCGTCCTCGCCGAAGTATTCCACCATCTTCTTCTTTCTTTCGGGGCGATTGTCGCCGTACTTGGTGAAGAACATGGTCACAAATGCCACGGCTATACACGCTATTCCGTATACGAACAGCAGTCCCTTTTGGTCGTCCGAAGTGTGGTCGAGGATAACTCCGCCGATGATGGGGGTTATCGCCTGAGCCGTCATGGAAGCCACATAATAGTAGCCCGTATATTGCCCCACGTTACTGCCCTTGGCGAGCTCCGTCACCATGGGAAGAGTATTCACGTTGATGATTACAAGTCCAAAGCCAGCCACCAGGAAGCATATGGTAAAGCCGACCATCAGCCCTATCTTATTCATGCCGTCGTTGAGGAAGATGCAGGGGATAAAGGCGCACACGGCGATGACCACGCCCATGAGTATCGTCTTTTTTCTGCCGAACTTTGCCGCCAGCAGCGCTACGGGAAGCAGGGCGATCGCGCCGCCCGCGCCGTTGAGGATATTTATTACGCTTACAAAGCTGTCTTCAAACTTCAAGATGGTGGTGGCGTATGTGGTGAGGTGGGATTTGATCGCGTTCCAGCCCATAAACCACATGAACACCGTTGCCAAGATGAGGAAGAAGGACAGGCGCTTTTCCTTGCCGAGAGGCTCGTTACAGTGCACCTCCTCTTCGTCCACCACATTCCAGCGCTTTTCCTCTTCATTGCGCATTTGCACGAATTTATTCTCACGCACCACCGACATGAACGCGATGAGCATGAGCAGCATGATAATGCCCAGCGTTACGAAAAGCCATATATGCGAAGCGGAGTACCTTTCGGGCGCCAGCGTATTATATACGGTATATATAATGATGGACACAAGTCCGCCCGCGCCGCCCATAAAGGTTATGAGCGCGTTCGCCTGTGACCTCAAGGGTTTGGGCGTAACGTCGGGCATGAGCGCGATTGCGGGAGAGCGATAAGATGCCATTGCCACCAATACCGCCAGCAGCATGATGATGAACGCCACCAAAAGCCCCACGTTCTCCCCTCTCACCTGAGCGGCGTAAAGACGCTGCGTTTCATAGAAAGGGGTGAGGAAATCTTTATTGTACAAGGCGGTCTGTGCGTCGGTAAGTTCCAAAGTCCCTGCCTTTAAGCCATTGAACCAGGTTTGAATATCCGCATTGTTCCATCCGGCAATAAAGGCGTCTATGCTCGCTTTTTCTTCGCCCGTCCAATTGGAGCCGTATTGCAGCATATAGTCGTAAACGGCGTTAGGATCGTCCACGTCTATTTTTGTGACCAGCCCGTACTCAACGTGCTCCACCACCGCCATACATATCATAAACGCCACGGCAAGGATCGTGCCCCATAAGATAAAGGTGGTGCGCCTGCCAATGCGCGAATTGCGCTTGTCGGACAAGTGACCGAAAAGCGGCAGCAAGAAGATGGCAAGCATATTATCAAGCGCCATAATAACGCCGTATTCCGTATAGGACATACCGAACACGCGTTGAAGAATGAGCGGCATTATGTAATCATACACTTCCCAGAAGCACATGATGCCCATAAAGGCAAAGCCGACAAATAACGTGCGTTTGAAGTCCAGCTTCATCTGATCTTCATTAGCTGCCAATCCTTTTTTCTTACCGAACATAGTTTCCTCCCTTATGTTCAAAGTATTCGACACTACAATAATAACATATATGCGCGCACTTAGTCAATTTAGATTTTAAGATATTTGCGCGCGTGCGGATAATTACGCCGTTTTTAAGAATTTTGCGTAATACAAGCGGTTGCGCCCCTTTCCGCGCCCGCATATCCTCCCTCTCCCGCAAGCCCCAAATGTATAATAAAAAAGAAATTGCCGATAATATCCTTAGCCTTACAAGGAGGATGACATACATGGCAAGAAGCAAGGAAAAAGCCGCCGGAAACAAGACCGCCGGCAGAGCAACCAAATCCTGCAAGTCCTGTAAGGACTGCGACTGATCCGCTCCCAAACAAAGGACGGACAAAAACGCCGCTTTATAGAAAATGCAAATATCCCATCTGCCATTATCTATGCGGCACAGCTAAGTTTGTCCAAGTAAAAGGATTTGGCGAAAGTTATCCCTCAACCTTCCCCTTAATGACGCAAAGAAATCCAAGCGCATATCAAGTTCGGGCATAACTTTCGCACGGATTGGCTCAACACAGGCAGAGGTCGCGTTTCGTGACCTCTGTTTGCGCTGTTATAAGACGATTTTCCCTCTGTCCACTCTGCATTCAAGCACTCATGATTGGTAAAAGGATTTTTTAGTAAAGAACGTGTAAAAAGTTAAAATCAATAGTTTTTAAGCCGAATGTGTCGATATAAATGTAAAGAGAAAAATTTTCTCAATGTCAAAAAACTTTACACAAACTTTATAAAAAAACTTTTGTAAAACCGTTGACATTGCCCTTTGAGCATGATATATTATTAGTGTCAAAACGAGAGGCGCTCAGGTGAGCGATAAACGAATGACATAAACAAGCTCATAATTTTCCCCCTTATCATATAGGAAGGCGGCTGTTCGAAAGGATGGTCGCCTTTCTCTATACCCGTCCCCGTGCGCAAGAGCACACTTTGAGCGCGGTCTTTTCGGCACCTTTCCGCAATGCGCCACATCGTGGTAGCGCTGCTACTACTTCGTGCCGCCT
>CALWRK010000114.1 GCA_944383935.1 uncultured Clostridia bacterium | reverse complement strand
ACTTCGTTATATGCGCCCAGCAAGCCTTGCACGAGCGGGGAGTTCACGTCCACCGAGTGGGGCAGATGTTCGCCCGTTATCTGTACGGAGCAGGATAGGGCTTCTTCTATCCTCTTTATTATTTCTTCCGCCTTGAAGGTGACGGGGTAGCGGATGTCCAGCTCCGCATACAGGTGAGATTTGTCACTTGAAAGCACGCCCAAATTGCAGGTGAGCGCGCCGCTTTCTTCGTCGGTGAGGGCGCAATTTATGCCGCTACCGTCCGTGGGAGAGAGGGCGCGGGCGAGTTTTGCCGCCTGAGGGGAGATCTCGCCCAGGGCAAGGAGCACTTTGTGCGCGGCATTGTCGCCCAGCCAAGGTGTGGAGCCGTGGGCAGGTTTGCCGCAAGCGGTTATCTCATATCCCTCCTTGCAGGGAATGCAGGTGACGTTCTTGTCGTGCACGGGCGCGTCCGCTATGGCGGCGCAACCGTCCATGACCACATTCACTCGCTCTCCGCCGCGTATGGAGCGGATATGTTCGGGCAGGGGAAGGGTGAGGCGGATATGCAGTACGCCCTTTTCGCAGGCGATAACGGGGAAGTCCGCGTCGGGAGAAAAGCCCTCTTTCGGCCATATGTCCAGCTGAGAATAGCGCGCGGCGCACTGCCAGCCGCTCTCTTCGTTGCCGCCGGCGAAAAAGCGTATTCTGCGCGTGGGGACATACCCCTCGTTAAGAAGTTGCCGCACGGCGTACAAGCACAGCAGCAGAGGACCTTTGTCGTCCAAGATCCCTCTGCCGTATATCACGCCCGCGTCCTCTTCACCCAGAGGAGAGTGCGTCCACCCCTCGCCCAAGGGGACGGTGTCCAAATGTCCCAAAATGGCAAAAGGTTCCCCTTTGCCTATGTCTGCGGTGACGTAATAGCCGTCCTCGTTGTGCACGGTAAAGCCCATGGAGCGCGCGAGGAAGGCGAATTTTTCCAGCACCTTGCCCACGCCCTCTCCGAAAGGCGAGGAGGGGCAGGGCGCGCCCTGCACGCTCTCCACCGCCAGAAAGTCCATTATCCCCTTCAATGCGTTTTCGAAATTGTCCATAATATCCCAAGCCGTATTTCGTATTCTCCGCAATTCCCCTTTCTTTTTTTGCGCGTCGCGCTTAAAGCGGGCGGTGTGCGGATTTGTTTTAATCTATTATACGCAATAGCGAAAAAAATGTACACAAAATCCGGTCGCATTTTATTGAAATTGCACGCAAATGTGGTAAGATATTAGTTGATAAACGTAAAAGGATAAGAATATGAAAGAAGTAAGAACGAGATTTGCGCCCTCACCCACGGGCTTTATGCATATCGGCAATCTGCGTACCTGCCTGTACGCCTACTTGTTTGCTCGCAAGGAGGGCGGAAAATTTATTCTGAGAATAGAAGATACAGACCGCGAAAGGTATGTGGACGGCGCGGTGGAGGTGATATACCGCACGTTGGAGAAAGCGGGCATAGATCACGACGAAGGTCCCGACAAGGATGGCGGCTGCGGTCCGTATATTCAGTCGGAGCGCAAGGGTATATATATGGAATACGCCAAAAAGCTGGTAGAGCTGGGCGGCGCATATTATTGCTTTTGCTCCAAAGAAAGGCTGGATTCGCTGGCGGGAGAGGGCGGCATTAAAAAATACGACAAGCACTGTCTGCGCCTGAGTAAGGAAGAAGTAGAGGCAAAACTCGCTGCGGGAGAGCCGTTCGTGATAAGACAGAATGTGCCTACGGAGGGCGTTTCCGAATATGAGGACATGGTCTACGGACATATAGCCGTACCCAATGCGGATATGGAGGACGGCATACTCATCAAGTCGGACGGTATGCCCACATATAACTTTGCCAACGTGGTGGACGACCACCTCATGCGCATATCGCACGTCATTCGCGGCATGGAATATCTCTCCTCCACCCCCAAATATAATTTGATGTACGACGCGTTCGGCTGGGAGCGTCCCGCATATATGCACCTTCCGCCCATCATGAAGGATGCGCAGCGCAAACTCTCCAAGCGTTACGGGGACGCCAATTTCGAGGACTTTTTGGCAAAGGGATATCTGCCCGAGGCGATAGTCAACTATATCGCACTACTAGGGTGGTCCCCGAAAGGTAATCAGGAAAAATTGAGTATGCAGGAGCTGAAAGAGCAGTTCGACGTGGACGGGCTGAGCAAATCCCCCTCCATCTTTGACGAAGCCAAGATGCGCTGGCTCAACGGCGAATATCTCAAAGCCATGACTCCGCAGGAGTTCACCGCGGTGGCGCGCGAGTGGTACGATGGCAGCGACATAAAGGGAATGTTCGATTACGACAAACTCTCCAAGCTACTCATTCCCCGGGTGGAGATACTCTCCGAAATACCGGAAAAGATAAATTTCTTGGCGCATTTTTCCGCATTCGATACGGCAATGTTCGAGCATAAGAAGATGAAGATAACCAAGACTCTCGCGTTGGAAGTCTTGCAAAAGATCCGCCCCGTCCTGCTTGAAGAGGAGGCGTGGACGGACGAGGAGTTAAAGGCGAAACTTTCCGAGTGCGCGCAAGAGTGGCAGGTAAAGAGCGGACAAGTATTCCTGCCTCTGCGCCTTGCCATAACCGCGGCGGCGGTCACCCCCGGCGGTGCCACGGAGATAGCCGAACTTTTGGGCAAGGAAGAGACGATTAGACGCCTGGATTTCAGCATAAAACTTTTGACGGAAGCGCTTTGAGTCATCGAAGAGTATAGATAAATAGGCTCGTAAAGAGGGCGGCGAACCGGTTACATGAAAGATATATTATACGGATTGCCTTGATAAAATGGGTGTGCCGCATAGTTGCGGTCTATATTGTTTGCCCCGGGCAGATCCGTTCAATTCGGTAGGCGGGCGAGCACGGGATAGTCGCCCCGAAAAGCCCTCGCGACGGGAGCGGATATTTTCACCGAAAAAATATAGGTGCACAGCTGTTTGAAACTTTCAAAATGTACCTTTACCCAACCCTGTTAGAACACTTTAAGCGGGTGTCTTCCGCTCATTTTTGCACGATATGTCGTTTGTTG
>CALWRK010000113.1 GCA_944383935.1 uncultured Clostridia bacterium | reverse complement strand
CGAGAAAATAAACACATATCCGCTATAAATAATTATATATGTAAAATGTGTTCTAACAGGGTTGGGTAAAGGTATGTTCCTTAGACCGTAGACAATCGCGGTTTCAATTTATGGTGAAACCGCGATTGTCTACGGTCTGGCGGGCGCCCATTTCGGGCGCCCGTTTTCCAAGCGACGAAAAAATTCCCTGCGAAAGTTTTTCACATATATTGACAGCGGCAAAAAGCGGACATATAATAACAAATAGGAGGTGAGAATATGAAAGATTTGGTCAAAAGTTTCGAAAGTCTGCCCAAAATCGCCAAGATCATACTCGCTATTCCCTGCTTGGACATCATCTGGGCGATAGTGCGCATCATCAAGGGCGTGGCGTATAAGAACGCCGTAACGCTGATAGCGGGCATACTTTGGATAATCCCCGGCGCCATCGTGTGCTGGCTGGCGGATCTTATCTGCGCCATCTTAGGCAAAGACTTCTTCTTCATGCGGGGAGAGTAGACAATTTTCGCAATGCGTTTTGCGTAAAAGTCGAACAAAATCGCCGAAAATGCGGCGATTTTGTCATAGATCAGGCAAGGTTTGCCGTAACTAAGCGGCGGTTATTTTTCCAAATCGAACACGTCGTTGCATATAACGTCCGCATAGGCGGGTTCGTGCGATACGAGGATAAACGCTCCCGGATATTCGGACAGCGCTTCGGAGAGGGCTTCTTTGGAGAGGTTGTCCAAGTGGTTGGTGGGCTCGTCCAAGATGAGCAGGTTGCTCTCCTTTTGCATGAGCGAGCACAGCTTCACGCGCACCTGTTCGCCGCCGGAGAGGGCGCCCACCGCCTTTGTGGAGAGGTCGCCGCGTATGCCCACGCGCGCCAGCTGGTTGCGCACCTCCTTTTGCGAGAGGCGGGGATGGCGGAAGGACATGAAGGATATGGCGTTCATCTCCTTGGACGGGAAATCCAGATCCTGCTCTATATAGTTTATCTTCGCGTTTATGTTGTATGAAAAGCCTCCGCTTATGGCGGGAAGCAGCTTCATAAGCGTCTTTAATATGGTGGTTTTGCCCATACCGTTAGTGCCGCGCAGCCACAATTTGCTCTCGCTGCCCAAAGTGAAGTTTACGGGCGGGAGTATCGCCTTGCCGTTATATCCTACCACCAAATCCTTTACGTCCAAGAGGTGCTTGGTCACCAAGAGTGTGTAGGGGAAGGAGAATGTGGGCTTTTCAAAGGATACGGGCTTGGACATCACCTCTATTCTGTCCAGCATCTTCTTGCGGCTATTCGCCATGCCGGCGGTGGCGGCGCGCGCCTTGTTGCGGGCTATATAGTCTTCCATGCGCTTTATCTCGCGCTGCTGGCGTTCGTAACTCTCCGCGTATTGTTTGGCGTCCGATTCGTGTTGCAGGACGAATTTGTCATAATCTCCCCAATACTTTTTTATATGGCTGTTTTCTATGTTCACGATTATTCTACACACCTTGTTTAGGAACTCTCCGTCGTGCGAAACCAGCAAAAAAGTGCCCTTATATGCGTCCAAATACTTGGCAAGCCAGGCTATTTGCTCCAAATCCAGGAAGTTGGTAGGCTCGTCCAAGAGCATCGCGTCCGGTTCGTCCAAGAGGAGTTTTGCCAGCATCACTTTGGCGCGCTGACCGCCGCTGAGTTTGCCTATCGGGGTGTCGTAGCCCAAATTTCCTATGCCTAAACCGCCGGCTACCTTCTTTATGTTCGCTTCAAGGGAATAAAAATCCGCCTCGTCCAGCCTCGTCTGCATGGCGGAAGTGCGGTTTATCAATTTCTCCATCTCCGCGTCCGTCACGTCGGGTTCAGACATACGCGCGTACGCCGCTTCAAGGCGCGCGTTCAAATCGAAAAGCTCCTTAAAACTGCCTTCCAAATAGCGCATGACGGTGAGGGAGCGGTCTATGTCCGCGTGCTGATCCAGATAGCCCACCTTTATGCCGGGGAGCCAGCGCACTTCGCCCGCGTCTTGGACGAGAGAACCGGTGAGAATCTTCATGAAAGTGGACTTTCCCGCGCCGTTCAAGCCGACAATGCCTATATGCTCGCCGTTGTTCACGGTGAGATCGGCATTGTCGAACAAGACCTTATTGTCATACATATGACTTAAACCTTTTATCGTAAGAATGCTCATAACGAATAATATTTTAGCTTAAAGGGGAGGGAATGTCAAATGAATGATTTTTGAGGGACGCAAAGTAATTGTTTGCGAAGCGTTAGCGACTTGAAAAAATCATCTTCCTCCCTATTTAAGCAAAAAAAATTAAATTTTATATTGAAAAGCGCCCTAAGAGTGTGCTATAATATGCTTGATAAGGAGCAAGAGGTGGATAAATGAGTCGTAAAGATACGGATTTCCCCATATTTTTATTTCACGAAGGCAATAACTGCGAGGCCTATAAGCTCTTTTCGCCGCATAGGGTGACCAAAAAGGGCGTGGATGGCTGGCTTTTCCGCGTCTGGGCGCCGCACGCCAAGGCGGTATCCGTGGTGGGCGACTTTAACGGCTGGGACAGGAACGCCTCGCCCATGAAACTGCTGGAAAAGACGGACGGAATATGGGAAGCGTTTGTGCCCGGCTTGAACGTGTATGACGTATATAAGTTCTGTGTGACGCACGAGGACGGAGTGCAGGTGCTCAAAGCCGACCCCTACGCTCTGCACACCGAAACGGCGCCCGCAACCGGGTCCAAGCTGTATGAAAGCAGCTATAAGTGGGCGGACGCAAAATGGATGAATGCGCGTGCGAACTCAGATCCTTACTCTTCTCCCATGAACATATACGAGGTACATATCGGTTCATGGCGCAAGCATGAGGACGGGAATCCGCTGTCCTATCGCGACTTGGCGGTGCAACTTAGGGACTATGTAAAGCAGATGGGCTATACCCATGTGGAGATCTTGCCCGTGACGGAATACCCCTACGAGGGTTCGTGGGGATATCAGGTTACGGGGATGTTCGCTCCCACCTCCCGTTACGGCGCGCCCGACGACTTCAAATATTTCGTGGACGTGCTGCACAAGGCGGGCATAGGCGTCATCCTGGACTGGGTGGCGGCGCACTTCCCCAAGGACGAGCACGGACTTTACAATTTCGACGGCAAACCGCTCTATGAATACACCGA
>CALWRK010000112.1 GCA_944383935.1 uncultured Clostridia bacterium | reverse complement strand
TGGCGCCCCCAATAGGACTCGAACCTATGACACTGCGGTTAACAGCCGCATGCTCTACCGACTGAGCTATAGGGGCATTTGCGATAGCGAATACTATATTATAATATGCCGAGGGATTTGTCAAGCGTTTTTCAACTTTTATTCGGGAAATTTTCACACTCGAGTGTACCCTTATCCAACACCGTTCGCACGCATTTTACATATATAAATGATTTTTCGAATATAGGTTATTTGCTTGTGTTGCTCCCGTTCATAAAAGCCCCCTCTCTGAGAAGTGGATTTCGCTCGGTTTTGCCCTTAATAAATGTATGCGCCGCGACACAGCCGCTTTTGGCGTAAGATATTCTTATGCGAAGAGAAAAAAGCCCTGCGCTCCCTTACGGTAGCTGCAAGGCTTTATAGCTTTGTAGATCAAAATATCTTCGGAATCAATGCAACTTTGAATTTGCCGCATTGATATGATTTCCGAAAAATCATACTTACGTCGCTAGCATCTTTTATTTTCGACGCAACACTTATCTCCTGCTCACCTCGTAGTTGGTGTAGGTAAAGTAGCTTTCCAAGTCGGATTTCAAATCTTCACCGAGCGAGCTTAAACCTACCAATACCACGATGGAGCCGCCGTCCTCAACTTCCATGCCGGAGAGAAATTCTTTGCTCAAATTGCCCGATAAGAGGGCGTCGTAGTATCCTTCCGTGGTGTTTTCAAAGGTGATGACCATAGTCTTTTCTGAACTGACTGACGCGCCGTTGAACATATTGTCACCAAAGGTGTTCAGCTTATCGGGGAAGTAGATGTAGCTGTACTGTGCTCCCGCAAAAGCATAGCCCTTGACTGTGGTCATGCCTATCGTTTGATTTTGCAAGAATGTGAAGAATCCGTTGCTTGCCTGCCCCACCTTATCGTTTCTGACGGGAGAAGCAGAGTCACTGAATCCGCCCACATATGCGTATATCGTGCTCAAATCGGCAGACATGAGCAAGTAGTGGTCGTTTGCCACCGTATAGTTGGAAGCGGTGGTAGATGATAAAGTGTAGTAGGGTGCCAGTTTATAAAGGGCGAATTTTTCGCCGATGATATTTCCGTTGTCGTCCTCTTCGCCGCCCACGATGGTTATGGCTTCTTCGTTGGTGATGGCGGAAAAGGCTCCGTCGCCTATTTCAGTGACCGTGCTGCCCAGCAGGAAACCGTCAAGTCCGCTTCCATAGAACAACCGCGACGGAATGGACGTAAGGGAGGGAGAAAGCGATGTGACCGTGCTTTTCACATACACGACATTTCCGTTTTCATCTTCTTCGACGTTGCCTTCTGCGTCCTTCTTTTCTTCGTAATAGTTGACGGAGGTCAAGTTGGCAGTTCCGTAAAATGCGCCCTCTCCCAACTCGGGATTGCAGGAGTAGAAGTTGAGCTCTTTCACGCTCTTGACGTTATAAAAGGCATTTTCGCCGATGTATTCCGTATCCTCGTAAATATTCAAAACCGCGCGATTGCTCGTGTTCGTGCTGCCGTATGTGCAGCCGTAGAAGGCATTATCACCTATGCTTTCCAACACTCTGTCGTTCAGCGCCTTTGTGAGGAAAAATTCGCCGGATGCGCCGCCCGTCGTATTCTTCGTAAAACGCAGGCTCGTGCAGCCGTAGAAGGCGTTATTACCTATTTCGGCGAGAGAAACCGTTTCTTCGGGATTGGCATAGTCGATAAAAGATATCCTATTGCATCCGTCGAACGCGCTCTGCCCTATCGAAGTGAGGGCGGAGTTGAACGCTATCTTGCGCGTGCTCGCCGCAGAGGCGGTTATAGATTGATAGAACGCAAAGTCGCCTATCGTTTTAAGCGAAGAGGGCATGGTCATATTGTAACGGGTGTTGTAATCGGTATCCTCATCGCCCATACCGCCGCTGGACTTTGAAATAAATATGTTCGCAAGCGTGGGGCATTCGGAGAACGCATACGCGCCTATCTCCTCCACGGCATTGCCCATGGTTACCCTTGACAGGTCGTCGCATCCGGAAAAAGCGCGCTCGGGAATAGATTTCACCCCGTCGGGCAAGACCACGGAGATGAGCGAATCCATGTCGGCAAAAGCGTATGCGCCTATGGTGAAGTTGGCGGCGTCGCTCTCTATCGTAATGGAGCTTATTTCACTATTTTTATAGAACGCCCTCTCCGCAATGCCCACAACGGGTCTTCCGCCCAGTTCGTCGGGAATGGTGACGTTCACATCCTCTCCAGTATATTCCAAAATAGTGGCTTGACCGTTGGCTAGGGAATACACGAAGTTATCCGCCTCTTTGCGCGACACGTTAAATTCGCTTACCACGATGAGCGCCACCGCCACGGCGATGATTGCGACAATCAAAATTGCCGCCATTATTATCATTGCAATGCTTCTTGTGGAAAGTTTCTTCTTTCCGCCCGCAGATTTCGTTTCCTGATCCGTCATATTTACCTGCTCGTCGATTTTACAAGTTTTGCCCATGCGAGTACTTTTTATTTATAAGTAAGGCAATAGCTTATATAAGTATAGCATATGCGGATATGTAAAATCAAGTATAAAAAGATAAGCGAAAAAGAAAAAGGGGCAAAGGTTCTTGAACTTCCAGCCTCAAGTGCCTTTTCCTCTTTCGCTTTGACTCTGTCAATGCGAAACGCACCGGAGGCCCTTTTATTGAAAATAGCTTATCTTTTATCATCACACTTTTATGATACCGCCGCAAGTATCCGTCCCCAAGAGGGTATTTTTCAAAACGCTTGCTTTCATCGCAGGAATTTTTGCGCAGTTTTGTGCTTGTCCTGCTTTATCGGGTATCGCAAGTTTGTATGCGGATAAATAAACGGCGTATCGAGCATAGCTACTTTATAATCTACGCGCAAAGAGATTTGCGGGGTAAATCTCCACGCGCCCTCTCGTCGCTTTGCGGTTTGAGCGCCACTTTTCGGAAGTAAGGACAGCTTGCATTATTTCATAGTTACGAACTTGCGAAAAATATCACTTTTTACTTTCTTGTAAAAGCGGCGCATTAAATTATTGCATATGAAGGTAAAAACTAGTTGCGCTCCCATACTTTTTTGTGTATCGCTATTTTTTATAAGGAAGGCTGATTACTTGGTCGGGTGTCTGGGTATATCTCTACGCCGCGCAAAGAAA
>CALWRK010000111.1 GCA_944383935.1 uncultured Clostridia bacterium | reverse complement strand
GGGGACTTTCCCTCGCAATCGATTCTCGATTAGCGAGCTGCACGCGATTGGGCGAACAACTCTTCTTTCTTCATCCCGCCCTGCTCGCCACCAATCGCTGTAAGGCAAATCTTGATTATAGGCTGCGCAAAGTTAGATGCTCGGATAAAAAAGCGCCCCGATATTCGGGGCGCGATTGTGTTGCGATATGGGGTAATGCGGTTGCCCTGTTATTGCAATGTTATCTTGATTGCGGGAACTATGCCGCCGGCGGTAAGAGTGCTATCGTCATATACTCCGACATAGCCATCGCTGCGCACGCACATAATTTTGAGCGTGCTCGTGCTGCCGTAGTAGGCAGAACGGAGCCACCAGCTACCTTGCCCGGCATAGTCGCTGTTACCGGTAACTTGCAGAGCACCGCACGCCAAAGCGTAATCGGTGACCGTTTTACTGCGCGATACATCTCTGCCATCCGTGACGCTGTCGCCCTGCGCCAATTCTCCTATAAAGCCGTAAGAGGGATTCTGCACCTCCGCATAGCTGAGCAGCCATACTTTGTCTTGGGTGCTTCCGCATATATTGGAGTTGCTGCCGGTATTGCTCACGGGCACGGAGGAAATGCCGTTATCCAACGTAACCTGCTCTATAAGCGCCGCCTGAGCAGCATGGAATGCCTCGGCAAAAAAGTCTTCATTCAGCCACTGTCTGACGTCGCTTTCATCCCATTTTGCGTTAGCTGCGTCAAAATTCATACCATAAACGATGTCGTCGGAGAGGATCGTCAAAGTGCCGTTCTCGTCTGCAAGTACGCGCCACTCAATAGGCTCCACTTTGAAATAATATGTATCGCCCTCTTTCACTCTGTCGCCGTTTGAGAATTTATAGCTGCCGTGAGGCGCGGCCGTGACGGCTGCATACAAGTTCCCGTCCGAGCCGGTATAGTACCCTTGCTCATTTGCGCTGCCGCTTATGGTTACGTCATCGGCTTTTATCGTCTTGGGATATGCGCCGAAAAGTACCGTATCCGCCGCACGCACATAATTTTCGCCGCTGTATTGCTGCCTGCTCTTCTCGCCGCTCCATTTGGCATATAGGGTGATATCTCCGGCGTCGGAAGTGATTTGCGTAACGCGCTCGCTGAACTTCTCATCCGAATACCAGCCGTCGAAATTCTTCTCTATCACCGTGCAACTTATGGAGCCGTCAGCAGCAAGAGTCACATCAGTAAATTCATGCGCGTTTTCCTGAGGAGCTAGCAAGGTAAAGCCGCTTCCTAGCGATTTTAAGGAATATCCGGCAATGTTTCCGCTATTGTTTATCCCGCCGTTCATAACATAGGTTACTGTGAATGGATAGGTAAAACGTATGCCGGCGTTGCTCGTGGTTCCGAAAGCATCCTCCCATGAAAATTCCCTTGTGACTGCCGATTCGGACGACACGCCCTTTTCTACCAATGTGGTGCAAAAACTGCCGTCGGAATACTCCGTCGTATACGATATATCGTAGATATTCTCCTCTCCCGGCATAGTGACGTAAAATTCTTTGATTTCATCTTCTTCGGTAAAGGTGGCGAGCGCTATTGATTGCAACTCCTTGCCCGATAAGTCCTTACCCGTGGAATTAAATACGACTTCAACTACGCTGTCTTGGCTAAACGTAACTTTGATATAATTATACGAACCACCCTTTTCCGCGTCCTTCTCGTCATAATATTCCCAGACATCACCGTCGCCGCCCGCCGTCGCCGCACCAAGCGCCTCTTCCGTTTCCGCCTTTGTAAAGCCGATTTGTATCAGTTGCGCCGAAGATTTGTTTACGCCGCCGCCCGTCAATACCACCACCAGCACAATCACTATTGCCACTATCAATACCGCGGCAACAGACGCTATGATTATCTTTTTCCGCTTCTTGTTGGGCGCGGATGCGCTGCCGGATGACGTTTCGCGAACTTCTTCGTTCATACTTTTTCCTCCAAACCTTGTTATTTGTATTATAAGGCATGGAAAACTTTTTGTCAATATGTTTATTTTACTTATTTTATACATATGGCGACGTTGCTTGTGATAATGGTTGCCGCAATATACAAACGCGTGCCTCAACTACCATCCCTGCGATGAGAACAGCCTCATATGGGCATTCCCGATCAACGCGCGGATACATACGGCATTTTAGTTGCGGTAATACGCCATATCGCCGCCGAAATATTGACACTCATAAAATATATTCGTACACATACGAACTGCCGCCGCCGAACGAGTACTCCTTTTCCCATATGCGCGCAAAACCGCGCCTTTCGTAAAAAGCGTACGAAGCGTCGGAATTTGTAAATAACCGCACGACCTTCGCTCCGTCCGTCTTGCAGCGTTCGGAAAACGCGCGCCAAAGCGCCGTCCCCACGCCTTTGCGAAAATCTTTGCGCGACGACAGCGCCACAAGCTCGCAATCGCACTTCATGGGCGTATCCTTGCCGCGCTCTCGCACTTGACGGAAAAAGTTGCCAAACTGCTCCTTGAATGCGGAAGAACACTTGTATCCTCCAAAATAGAATTTTGCAAAACACTTGATCCATGCCCCGTAGTGCTGCTTTGTATCATGTCGCTTTGCAAGCGATCTATCAAATAGCTTTTGATAACTTCCGCAGATAAACCCCACGACTTCTCCGCCCGCCTCCGCAACATAGGCAAAGCCGCACTTTTCTATGAGCACCTGCGCGTAGTCTTGCAAAAACTCCACGTCCCCGTCCGTAAGCGGACAATCAAAAAATCCTTCGTAAAAACAGCGCGCGCACGCCGCAGTGTCCCGCCCTTCATACTTGCGCACCGTAAATATACTTTCTGACATTATCTCCTCCTTTTTAATACAACGCAAGAGTAAATATAAATTAACTTTTCTATATTGTATCAGAAACAAGCCGCAAACACAAGCAATTAACCACCTTTAACTTAAATATTTTCCCTCTCTTTCACCAGTTCACATCTTCAATGCGTTCCTCCTCTCCTTTTATAACTAAAAAATCCGACCCCGATAATGGGTTCGGATTTCAAGCCTTTGGTGGAGCTGAGGGGAGTCGCCTTACAGCGATTGGTGGCGAGGTGAGCGGGACTTGCTATTATTCGCTGTTCGCCCAATCGCGTGCAGCCTGTCGCGGGCTTGTTAAGCACGCAACAGGGGTGCACT
>CALWRK010000110.1 GCA_944383935.1 uncultured Clostridia bacterium | reverse complement strand
TTCTTTCAATGTTATTTGCTTTTGAAAAAATTACGCTTCCTTTCCTTCCTGTTCAGTTGTCAATGTTCAGCGCCGTCCTCGGGACAGCTTCATAATAATAGCACACCGAAAAAATGCTGTCAACAATTTTTCACAAGTTTTTTTACATTTTTTTCGCAGCTATCCTCCCCGAGGGGGGAATTATATATTAACATATCCGCGTGATAATTGCAAGAGGTTGAAAAAAGAATTTACAAATCGTTAATAAATGTCTTATACTTCTTCTTTTAATATATGCGCGCGCGATATTCTTACCATAAATATAAAAGGGACCGAGGATATTCCTCGATCCCTTGGCTCGCGCTCTGTAGGCGCTTTTGCCGTGATGGGGCTTAGTATGCCGCTACCGTGCCACGACCGTGCCTCCCTCTGCCGGAGCAGGTCCTTCCACATATATCGTGGTCGAACCGCTGCTACTATGTCCGGCAGGTCTGAGGTAGTACAATGTGCCGGCATTCAGATAGCGTGTGATGCTGAAATTATTTCCGTCACCGTCGTCATCATCGTATTCCAACTCACTCTCTTTGTTGCTGCTGCCATACAAATAGCCAACAGTATCGGAAAGACCTCCGTTACTATACAAAGTTACATCGCCGCTTGCAAGAGGTACAAACGCATAGTAGTCTTGTGTACGAGGAGAGTTATTTTTATTTATCACATTGACCGTCAAGCCGTTTGTATCATTATATGTAAGCGGCGTGGAATTGCCGGAATATGATATCCACTTCGCATAGAGAGTTTTCCTGCTTCCCTCGGTGATGTCGGCGCTGAAATCGTAGGGGCTGCCCGATCCCCTCGAATTGTCATACCAACCGGCAAAGACGTAGCCGTTGCGGGTGGGTATGGAGGAGGGGTAGGAGAGGGTTTCTCCCGCTTCCAGCGTGATGGTGGACGGCATATTGGATACTGTGCCGCTGGCGTTCTTATTAAAGGTAATGGTGACGGGATCCAGGTCGGGCACGCCGTACTCCACAGTCCACGAAGAGCCGCTCGACCTATAATTCCAGTCGGTAGGCCAAGAAGAAGGAATGCCGCTTCTGCCGTCCAACGTTACCGTGCCGGAAGAACATCCGTCAAAGAGATAGCTGCCCACGCTCGTAACGGTGTTGGGTATGGTCACGGATGTGAGGGAGGATTCGCCAAAAGCGTAATCTTCCAGAGTTGTCACACCGTCCATGCCGGAGAGCGAAGTGATAGACGTACCCGCAAAGGCGTAGCTTGCAATGGTATCTATATCCGGCAGCGTATCGAAGATACTCTCATTGCTGTTCATATCGTTGTGTGAAGCGTACAGCAAGGTATACCCGCTGTATCTGTCACCCTTGTACAAGCTGCCACCATCCGTGCTGGTATAATTGCCCATCTCCGCATAGAATCCGCTTATGCGTCCGCTTGACGCCAGCTCCGCTATCAGCTCATCCACATTTGCGGAAGTGGCTATGACGACATCGGTGTTTGAGTCGGGGCTGACGCCGCTGTCTTCATAATTGCCGGACGTAGACACAGAGGGAATTATCCACAGTACGCTGCCGGTATCTATTACGCCGGCATTGCCCGCATAGAACAGCTCGGCGGAATTACCCGACAGGGACAACGCCACCCGCTCATCGGACATTTCGGCGGAATACATGAGTACTTCCGTACCATATATTTCTTCCATGGCAAAGGAATAGATGCTGTCCACCCTGCCCTTTTCCACGCTGCCGTCGGTGTAAGAGATGTTCACATTCACCACGAAATCCACCGAATCGCCGTAATAGTGGCTATTGTAATTGCTTTCGACTATTTCCGCAGACGCAGAATCCACTGTCTTATCCATTTCATTGCGATCGGTGTATGCCACGCTGTTGTTGAATATCATGTACTCCAACTCGTCGTTTTCGTCAAACGTCATGACGTAGTACTTGTATACGAGGTTTTCCAGTTTTTCCTGGCGCTCTGCTTCTTCCTTCATCGCGTCTTCAAGCGCGCCTTCCAGATCATCCCAGTCTTCTATGTTATCCCAGTCGTCGCCGGAGGAATCTTCCTCCTTAGGGAAGAGTTTTTCGAAGTCGTTGCTGTACCAATATGCCTCTCTTCCGTTGCCGTATTCAAATTGTTCATAAGGTTCGCCCAGCGTATCTACGATGGAAGAATAGCTCTGACCCACATAAAAACCGTTTGCGGTGGACGTATCCATACCCCTATCGCCCAAAGCAGCGAGTAGCGGCATACACACGGACAGCACGAATGCCGCCATGGCTATTACCGTGGCTATGACGGTAAACACCTTTGCGGGGGTCTCCTTCTTCTTATCGTGATGTTCGCGCAGTTCCAGACGCTGCTTTTTGATGAGATAGCGGTTTTGATCCGACCTGGCACATACCACCAAAATGGGCGCCACGATAAGCAAGCAGATGGATATGAAGCCCAATATAACGGAAGCAATAACGCAGCCGATCATGTCGCTAAAATCGTTGCCATAAATCATAGCGAGTATAAAATTCGTGAAATACATTCCCACCAAGGAACCCATAAACAGGACTTGGAAGAAGTCGAGTATGGGGTGCTGGGTGTAGGGCTTGGTTATGGAATTTACCGCGTGCGCCAAACTGAGGAATAATGTAATAAAGTACAGTATGGGCAGATAGACAGCCGCGGGATTAAAACTCTCGCTTCCCACATCCAGCAGGAATGAGAACATACTGTATGTTTCGCCGTTTCTGGAGCTTATCGGAATGAGCGTGACAATGGCAAGCAATATCAACGCCACCATAGAGCCAATACCGCCCAGCCAGCGATAGTTTTTGATATTTTTATTTACGCGCAGGTGTCCGAACAGTTTTTCATCCAAAGAAGCCTCTCCGCCCTGCACATATACCACCTGTTGATACTGCTGAGCGCTCGCGCCTGCCGCAACGCCTGCACCGACTGCAACAGCACCGGCTACCGCCGCTCCGGCTACGACGCCGATTGCGGGGACTTTGCTCGCCTTTTCCGCCTTATACTTCTCCGCAGCCGCCTTACGCTTGTCTACAATTTCGTTTACGCAGCCGCTCTTGAACAGGAATATTCCGAACGCCACGAACGGCATACCCACTATCGTAAAGGCGAGAATGCAATTTCCAGCGGGACCGGAGGCGTTCATCATCATTTCGGAATTTATGCTTCCCACCATCACGCAAGACATGATGAATGTTACGGCGTACAGCGCAAGCTGCACGGGTATGACGAATTTAGGTATGTAATGAGGACGTTTTGCC
>CALWRK010000109.1 GCA_944383935.1 uncultured Clostridia bacterium | reverse complement strand
ATTCCGGATATCAACGCGCTCAACGCGCAGATACCCGCGATGAAAGCGGACGGGGTGGACATCATATATATCCCCACCGATAACCTGCTTGCGGCAAACGCCACCACCGTCAACGCTCAGAATATAAGCACTCAAACCAATCTGCCCATCGTATGCGGCGAACAGGGCATGAATGACGCTTGCGGCGTTGCCACCATCAGCGTGGACTACGGCACGCTGGGCGAGCTTGCGGCTCAGATGGCTTACGACATCCTCGTCAAGGGTGCAAAGCCTGCGGAAACGCCCGTCAAGTTCTCCGCACAGGAAGACCTCACTTACTCCATCGTTGAAAACATCGCCGAGGGCATAGGATTCACCATTCCCCAGGCGGTAAAGGATCTCGTAAAATAATGGTTTTTGTCAACACATTAGTCAGCGGCGTCGACCAAGGACTGCTCTATGCGGTCCTTGCGCTCGGCGTTTACATCACTTACAGACTGCTCGATTTCGCGGACTTGACCTGCGAAGGCAGTTTTAGTATGGGCGCAATGCTCTCCGCCGTGTTCATCACCAAATACGGCACTGCGGACAACATGAACGGCATCACGATAGTGGCGGCGTTCATCGTCATCTTCGCGGGCGCCGCGGCGGGGCTCGTCACGGGCATTTTGAATACCAAATTCAAAATCCCGCCCATCCTCTCGGGCATTTTAACGCTCACCATGCTCACCACCATCAATATCTTGATAGGCAGCGGCAGGGCGTCCGTGCCCGTGGTGGGCGGCAACTTTGCTTCGTGGCTCAATCTGCCCACAATGTACGCCGTGCTCGTTTCAGGACTTTTAATAGGCGGCATACTCATAGCCGTGCTCTATTGGTTCTTCGGTACGGAGTTGGGTGCATCCATCCGCGCCACCGGCGCAAACGAGAAGATGGCGCGCGCGCAGGGCATAAATACCTCCGCAAAAAAGATAATCGCGCTCATGATCTCCAACGCGCTCATCGCGCTCTCCGGCGCGCTGTATTCGCAATATATGGGCACCGCCACCGTCACTTTGGGCACGGGCGCGATCGTCATCGGGCTTGCCGCCGTCATCATAGGCGAAACGCTCATCCCCTCAAAGCGCAGCTTTGCGGTGTCCCTGCTTTCGGTGATAATAGGCAGTATAATTTACTACATAATATATCAGTTCGTCATCTTGGCGGGATTGCCGTCCGATTACATCAAACTCATCACGGCGATAATAATCGTATTTGCGCTGTGCCTGCCCATGATAAAGACCTTCTTCATCAAGGCGGGTAAAAAGGCGGATACATACCTGCGAGGCAAATATCCCAAGTACAACGCTTACGCGATAAGGAGGGACGAAAACGCCGCCAAGCGCAAGGAGGAGAAGAAGCAAAAGGCGATTGCGGACATCAAAGCGCTGCAACTGCAAATACATGACAGTTCTCTCACTCCTTTCAAGCGCGCCGCTTTGGAGCGCAAACTCGCGCGTAAGAAAGAGCAATTCGAGCTGAAAGAGGGAGTAAAGGCGCTTGCGGTATTCGACGTAATCGATCGTGAAACCACCGAACAGGCGGATGGTATGGGTGCGCAAGGAGGTGAGGGCAATGCTTAAATTGGAAAACATCGTCAAGATCTTCAATATGGGCACGATCAATGAAAAAAAGGCGCTTCAAGGCGTGAGTATCACCATAGAAGACGGCGACTTCATCACCGTGATAGGCGGCAACGGCGCGGGTAAATCCACCATGCTCAACTTGATAGCGGGAGTGTTCCCTCCGGAAGAGGGCAGGATATATTTGGACGATAAGGACGTGACTGCCCTTTCCGAATACAAGCGCGCAAAGTTTTTGGGCAGGGTGTTCCAGGACCCCATGACGGGCACCGCCGCCAATATGCAGATACAGGAGAATTTGGCTTTGGCGTACCGCCGCGGCAAAGTGCGCGGACTCAAAAGCGCGGTGAGCAAGAAGGAAAAAGGGATGTTCAAAGAACAGCTCGCCCTCTTGGGGTTAGGACTTGAAGACAGAATGACCACGAAAGTGGGCTTGCTTTCGGGCGGACAGAGACAGGCGCTCACCCTACTCATGGCTACGTTCAACCATCCCAAACTGCTTCTCCTGGACGAACACACCGCGGCTCTCGACCCCAAGACGGCGGAGAAGGTGCTCAAAGTTACAGAGGAGTTGACCGCGCGCGAAAAGCTGACCACACTCATGGTCACGCACAATATGAAAGACGCTATCCGTCTGGGGAACAGGCTGATCATGATGCACGGAGGCAGGATAATCTATGACGTTCGCGGAGAAGAGAAGTCCAAACTCACCGTTGCGGACCTGTTGACCAAGTTCGACGAGGTGTCCGACGGCGACTTTGCAAACGACAGGATGCTGCTTGCAAAATAATTAAAAACAAGGAGAACGCGCCGCATGAGCGGCGCTTTTTGCTATGATAACATACGAAGAGATAACCACAAAACAGCAGTGCGCCGACTTGAAAGAGATGGCGACAAGGATAAGTTTGGAACATTTCACGCCCATAACCGGAGAAGGTCAGGTTTATTATATGATGGACAAGTTTCTCTCTCCCGAGGTTGTTATGCGCGAGATAGGCGAAAATTATGAGTTCGCCTTTGCGCTATATAACGGCGTGCGCGCGGGATACTATTCCATGGCCTACGAGGGAGAGGCGCTTTTTTTGAGTAAACTATATGTAGACAAGGCATATCGCGGCAAAGGGCTGGGACACGCCATGTTCGAAAGGATAAAGGAAAAAGGCAAAACCGCCGGATGTAAGTACATCTATCTCACGGTGAATAAGCGCAACGACTCGTCTGTGGCAATATATAAAAAATGGGGGTTTTTCGTGTATGAAGAGGCGCAGACGGATATAGGCGGCGGCTATATTATGGACGACTATATCATGCGTTTTTTGCTGTGATACGCTGTTAAAATCGCATTTTTGAAAAAAAGTAAATCCCCGCTAGCCGCGGGGATTTTTTCTTAAAGCACTTTGGAGAGGAACTCCTTCAAGCGCGCGTCCTTGGGGTTTGAGAATAGCTCCGCGGGCGGGGCGTCCTCCTTTATAATTCCCTCGTCTATAAAGAGCACGCGCGTTGCCACTTCCTTTGCAAAGCCTATCTCGTGCGTGACTATCACCATGGTCATGCCGCCTTCGGCAAGTTCCTTGATGACTTCCAAGACCTCGCCGACCATTTCCGGGTCGAGCGCGGAAGTGGGTTCGTCAAAGAGCATGACGCGCGGATTCATCGCCAAGGCGCGCACGATGGCTATGCGCTGCTTTTGTCCGCCCGAGAGAGTGGAAGGGTAGACG
>CALWRK010000108.1 GCA_944383935.1 uncultured Clostridia bacterium | reverse complement strand
TGAGTGCGCAGCGCACGGGCGTAGTCGTTGCGTATGTAGCCCAATTTGTCTATGGCTCTCTCTATCTTCTCTTTGTTGTACGGGCGCACGCTCGCCCCGTTGAAATATGCGCTTATGGTGGCAGCCGTCAGCCCCGTTTCGCGCGCAAGATCTTTAATGGTGATTGCCATAATTTCCCCCTCTGATTATTGAAACGTTGCAAAATAATTTTACTCGTTTACTCTTAAATAATAAAAAAAATACTCGCATATGTCAAGGTTTTCGGGAAAATATATGAAATACGACAACATTTTATCCGCCGCATGAAAAAAGACAAAATTTGATTTTTTTGATTTTTATCTTCGCGCACAAAAAAATTGCGCTTCTTTTTGCTCTGCCGCGACAGTCTGTCCACACCCTCCGAGATAAAACAAACGGGGCGATCGCACAAAAAATATAAGTAAAGATTATAAAAATCCGACTGCAATGGGAGGGAAGTGAAAAAGATATGTAAAAATATTTGCAAAATTTATTGTATATGCGCATTGTAAAAAATGGCAGGTTGACAAAAAATTTGAAAACTGATAAAATAACAAAGTACATAAAGAGTTTTTTGTATTTCAAATAAATTATTCAAGGTGAGAAATGGATTATCAGGAATATCAGGAATCATTGGAAAGAATGCACGGACCGGAGATATCCAGGCTGGCAAAGCTGAGCGCACGCAGAAGCGCCATAAATCCCAAGCTTTACGAAAAGTACGACGTCAAACGCGGACTGCGCGACCTGAACGGCAACGGCGTGGTATGCGGTTTGACGGAGATATCGGAAATAAATGCGTTCAAGACAGACTCGGAGGGGAACAAGGTGCCCTGCGAAGGGGAGCTTTTCTATCGCGGAGTGAACATCTACGATTTGGTGGAAGGCTTTTCCGCACGCGGCAGATACGGCTTTGAAGAAACGGCTTATCTGCTCTTGTTCGGCGCCCTTCCCACCCGCCTTGAACTGGACAATTTCAACAATATGCTGTGCGATTATCGTCCCCTGCCTCCCAATTTCGTACGGGACATAATCATGAAGAACCCCTCTTCGGACATGATGAATATGCTGGCGCGTTGCGTGCTAAGCCTGTATTCCTACGACAAGCGTCCCGACCGTACGACTCCCGGCAACACACTCAGGCAGTGTATGCAGCTCATCGCGCGCTTCCCCCTGCTTGCCGTTTACAGCCATAACGCGTACAACTATTACCATACGCCCGGATCGCTGTTTATCCACAAGCCCGACCCCTCTCTGTCGGCGGCGGAGAACCTGCTGTATATGCTGAGGGAGGACAAGTCGTTCAGCCCCTTAGAGGCAAAGGTGCTGGATACCTGCCTCATTTTGCACGCGGAACACGGCGGCGGCAACAATTCCACTTTTACTACGCACGTCGTCACCTCCTCGGGTACGGATACATATTCCTCCGTGGCGGCGTCTTTGGGCTCCTTGAAAGGTCCTAAGCACGGCGGCGCCAACGTCAAGGTGGTGGAGATGTTCGACTATCTGCACTCCGCGCTCAAAGACTGCTCCGACGGCAGTATACGCGATTGCCTCACCGCCATGCTGAATAAAGAAGCGTTCGACAAATCGGGTCTTATCTACGGCATGGGTCACGCGGTATATTCCCTCTCCGACCCCCGCTGCAATATCCTCAAAGTGTGCGCCAAAAACCTGGCGGACGAGAAAGGACTTTCCGAAGAATTCGAACTGCACAGCCGCGTGGCGGTCATCGCGGGCGAACTCATCGCGGAAAAACGCAAGATATACAAGGGCGTAAGCCCCAATGTGGACTTCTATTCGGGACTGATATACAGTATGCTCGGCTTGGACAGAAAACTTTTTACCCCTCTCTTTGCCGTGGCGCGTATCGCCGGCTGGTCCGCACACCGCATCGAAGAGCTGTCGAGCGGCGGCAAAATAATCCGCCCCGCATACAAGGCGGTAAGCGAACATCAGCCGTACATTCCGCTGGATGAGAGAAAGTGAAGGAATCTCTTCAAAGAACTCCCGCCTCAGATAGTTTATAGACATTTTGTCTAAATTCCTTGACTTTTCACTTTCTTTCGGATAAAATTAAAGTACGGGCGCAGGCTCGATTTTATGTGTAAGGAGAAGGAAACATGAAAAGAAAACTCTTGGTAACAGCCGTGGCGGTGGCGCTTGTTTTGGTATGCGTATTCGCCTTTGCCGCGTGCACTCCCTCTTTGGAGGATTTGCAGGCCACATACCGCGACGCAGGTTATAGCTGCACCGAATTAGACGTGGCTGCCATTGCAGATTACCTCAAGGACGCCGGCGCGGACATCGAGGGCGACCCCACGATTGAATACGCCTTTATCGCTGCAAAACTCACCGACTCGGTATTTATAGTCGCTTTCAGCGATTCTTCCACCGCTAAGGACGTGTATGAATCTCTGGGCGGTTCGGACGCCTCCAACGTAAAGAAAAAAGGCAACGCCATCGCTTTCTCTATTTCTATCGGCGAGAGCGAAGGTTTGAACCTCTTCTAAGCGGCGGCAGGCAAGGCAAAAATACAGCTCAACAAAAACGCATCCTTGAGATGCGTTTTTTTACCCCGTTTTATCAATCTCGCAGTTCGTTACGCCGTGTCCTCGGTGCCCGACATATCTCTTCCTTTCCGCTGAAAACAGATCGACAAACGCAAAAGCAAAATTCGTGCACTCGGGGCAAAATTCCGCCCCTGCCCCCGAATAAGCGCCAAAAAACATCCGTCAAAAAAGACATACTCCGCCGCCGAAATCGCTTTAAGCGCAAAAATCTCTCCGCAATAAAACAGCCGACAAGCGAGTATAAAAACGCTTATATCGGCAACAATCTCCATACAAGGAGATAACATGAAAGACAGTACGGAAAAACTTTTGAAAAAATGCAGCCGGGGCGCTCAGATGGGCATAAACGGCATAAACGCCGCCCAGCGCTACGCCACCGACCCCAAACTCATGGCGCTGCTCGCCGAATTCAAAGACAGACATCGCGCGTGCGCGGAGGAGATGGATATGCTCTTGCTCGCACGCAATAAAAAACCCGGCAAGGTAAATCCTCTCCTCAAAAAGATGGCTCGCGCCGTGACTGCCGCGCGTATCGCTTCCCGCCCCGACAACGTGCGCATAGCACAGATGATGATAGCTTCTTGCGATTCTGCCCTGGAAAGACTGGCAAGCCTGCTTTCCAAATATTCCTCCGCCGCCGAACCCGCCAAAGACGCCGTCAAAAAGCTCGTCTTAACCGAACAGGAATACCGCCTGCAACTTCGCGCCTGCATCTAACCCCTTCGGTTAAACCG
>CALWRK010000107.1 GCA_944383935.1 uncultured Clostridia bacterium | reverse complement strand
TAAAGTGCGCGGGTGAAAAGCGCGGGATTCAATCCGAAGAAAGTTCCGCTCAACCTTCGGAATAATAATCTCGTTATCAGTAAAATAAGGCGGCTTTTCAACCGCCTTGTTTCTGTGCAACGAAGTAACTCTCACGGGAATATGCCGCGTTTTGCTTTGGCTTTGCAAATTCTTTCCACGGCTACGGCATAGGCTGCCAAGCGGTAGGAGATATTGTAGTCGCGCGCCTTGTGATAGACGTCCTCCAAAGCGCGCGTCATCACCTTGAACAGCAGGGCATTCACCTCATTTTCGTCCCATGTGAGCGATTGCAGATTTTGCACCCATTCGCAATAGGACACGACCACGCCGCCCGCGTTGGTGAGGATGTCGGGAAGCAGATATATTCCACGCCTTTCCAATACGGCATCCGCTTCCGCTGCAGTGGGGCCGTTCGCCGCCTCTATCACGAGCCGGCAATTCAAATTTTCCGCCACTTCCTCCGTTATTTGATTTTCCAGTGCCGCGGGGATGAGGATATCGCACTTTGTGGTGAGCAGCTGATAGTTGTCTATATGCTCAACTCCCTCTTCAACATAATCTTTAAGCGGTTTTCCTGCCTTTGCGTGCGCCAAGACGGCCGGAATATTCAACCCCTCTTCACTTCTTATGCCGCCCGTCACATCGGACACCGCCACGATTTTGCACCCCTTTTCATACAGCAGTTTGGCAGCCACGCTTCCCACATTTCCAAAGCCCTGAACGACTATGGATACGTCCTCGGGCGCGAGTTTGAACTTATCCAGCACTTCCATGGTGATTATCATTACGCCTCTGCCCGTGGCTTCCGTCCTGCCCAGCGAACCGCCCACTTCCAAGTCCTTTCCCGTTACCACGCCGTGAATTGTGTAGCCGTTCATCATGGAATAAGTGTCCATAATCCAATCCATTACCTGCGCGTTTGTACCCACGTCGGGTGCGGGTACGTCCTTTTCCGGACCTATGATGGGCAATATCATGGCGGTATATCTGCGAGTGAGCCGCTCCAATTCCCCCTTAGACAGAGTGGAGGGGTCTACTTTTATGCCTCCCTTGGCTCCGCCGTACGGTATGCCCACCACCGCGCACTTAAAGCTCATCCATGCCGCCAATGCCTTTACTTCGTCAATATTCACCCCCTCGTGGTAGCGAATACCGCCTTTGCACGGTCCGCGCGACGTACTGTGCTGCACTCTGTACCCCTCAAACACGCGTACGCTTCCGTCGTCCATCTTCACGGGTACGGCGACTTTAAGTTCGCGTTCGGGATATTTGATGATAAGATAGTCCTCCTTAGGTATGCCCACGGCTTTTGCCGCCTTGTCCAGCACGGTGAGAAAGTTATCATATGCGTTATATGTCTTGCTCATAATTCACCTCCGTCTATATTGTATCACCGCGCACGCCTTTGTACAATACCCAATTTATAAGCATACTTTTCAGGCATAGCCCGATATTTGATATCGGTATTATCATATACGGGAGGATATGCTATAATATAGTCAAAGGAGTAAACAAAAATGGAATATACAAAGTTAGGTAACAGCGGCATTACTATACCCCGCCTCTGCCTGGGGTGCATGAGCTTCGGCGATCCGGCGAGTAAGATGCACGCATGGACGCTGAATCCCGACCAAAGCGAAGAGATTATAAAGCACGCGCTGGATTTGGGGATAAACTTTTTCGACACGGCAAACACCTATTCCGCCGGCACGAGCGAAGAGTACTTGGGCAGGGCATTAAAGCGCAATATCGCGCGCGACAAAGTGGTTATCGCCTCCAAGGTCTACTTCAACGAAGGCAACCTCTCCGCAACTGCAATCGCCCGTGAGATAGAAGGCACCTTGAAGCGCCTGGGCACGGACTATCTGGACCTGTATATCATCCACCGCTTTGACTACAATACGCCCATAGAAGAAACCATGGAGGCGCTGAACAAGCTGGTAGTTGCAGGCAAGGTGCGCGCTCTCGGCGCTTCGGCTATGTACGGCTATCAATTCTACAATATGCAACTGGCAGCCCGCGACAACGGTTGGGCGCAATTTGTGTCCATGCAAAACCACTACAATCCCCTCTACCGCGAGGATGAACGCGAGCTTATCCCCATATGCAAGCAAATGAACGTGGCTTTGACCCCGTACAGCCCTCTCGCCGCCGGCAGATGTGCCCGTCCCGACTGGGACGCAAACACCATGCGCTCCAAGACGGACAAGGTGGCTCACGGCAAGTACGACTCCACCGAGGACACCGACATTGCCATTGCCCGCCGTATACATGAACTGGCGGAAAAACACTCCGCCTCTATGACCCAAATAACGCTGGCGTGGCACTTCGCCAAGGGTATATCCTCACCCATCATCGGCGCCACCAAGACAAAATACCTCGACGACGCCGTCGGCGCTTTCGACGTAAAACTTTCCGCCGAGGACGTGACTTATATCGAAGAAAAATATGTGGCTCATAAGGTGATGGGCGCAAGATAGCATTATGCTGAAATATGGCGTAAGCGCTTAACTCTACGCCCTTCAGCCCCGACAAAGCCACCTCAACGGCTTTGCGCTCTTTTGCAGCTCATATGGTGAAACCATAAAAGAGTACACAAATAAAAGTCCCATATATAAACAACTATTACAGCATCACCTCATACCCTCCGACCGAAAATCTCTATGTCATCATGAACTCAAACGCATTGTTTGAAAGGTTATGGCGGTTCGCTGCATTATATCAAAAGCGAGGCTCCCGGTATCAGGGCCTCGCTGTACAACTTCGCGGACTGTAAAAGGAAAATTATAAAAACCAATGTGTCATTGTTTCCCGAAAATAAATGCAACTATTCTATCCGCTGCCGCATTGGTCGCATCTTCAATATCCTTCTTGCACCAATATGGCTTAGTATTATTTGCATATTTTTTAACTAAATCCGAGGCGATAGGGTAGTTACTATCGATATAGCCTGTCTTATCGGCAAGTTTCGTAGATACCTTAATCCTGAACCACTTGTTACCAATAGTCCTATTAATTTTTTCTTCGAGAAGCACCTTATTGCCGAGTTTATTTACAAAATCATCAAATCTGTTATATCCTGCCATAATTTATCGCAGTTATTGACAGACCAAGAATAAGGTCTTTGATATTCGGGGATCGTGAATATCGTATCTTTCTCCAATTGAAGATATGCGCCGATTTTACGGAGTTTTGGTTTAATGCTTTTTGCCATAAATTTACCCCTCTTTCTATTCTTGTCATAAACTCTTATGCTAAATGAAACGGAAGGGGATAATTTTTAGATTTTGTCCCAAAGGCAAAAGATCTTCGGCGTTACAGATAATA
>CALWRK010000106.1 GCA_944383935.1 uncultured Clostridia bacterium | reverse complement strand
TGCACATCTATAGAGCTTGCAGTAGTGGTTATCTGCGCCATCCTGGCAATATTGGAATAGTTTGCAGCTATCGTTTGATACATTTCCCACGCAGACATTTCGCCGTTTACCGGTATAAGCTCTGTGCCCTCTTTCATCATTATTTGATCGGCTTCCGTGTATCCGGAAAAACCGGGGCTGACCTTATCTGTTTCAAGCTTTGGATACGGATACTCTCCATATCCGTTTTCGGAATCATCCCAAATGCTGATTCCGTCTTCCGCGACGGCGGTCAAGCCGCAAGCGGAGAACGCGATGACGCTGACAAGCACTATGGCTATAATGAGCGTCAACGTAAACTTTTTGTTCATAATCCACCTCTTTATTTCTTTTACGTCCTAGTGGCCGCATTTTGATTTTACTATATTTGCGCCCGCTTGTAAAGCATTAATTATTAAAATCTGCCTTAGTGGTGAGAGAAATATGTGAGAATATATACTAATGGTTATAAAAAACTCACATTTTGTATAATTAGTGTCAAATATGCGTAAAAATAAATGAGATATAAGACGGAGCTCAACGGGAAAGATTTGCCAAAGCCGCGATTTGAAAGCGGGGCCTCTGCGGCGGTTTGCGGACGGATTGATAATTGTTTATTGACTAATTTATCTTGCGGATATATAATAATAGCGACGAGAAGTAAAAAAGGAAGAAATATGTTAAACGTAGTACCTTATCCCAACAAAGTGCGTATGCGCGAGGGCGTGCTGGAACTGAAAGGCACGGTTACCGTGAGTTGTCCGGAGAGATATTCGGACATTGCGGAAGATTTTTCTTCGGCGCTGCACAAGTCTTTGCCCGCCCTGCATATAGAAGACGGGGGCAAGCTGAGGATAGACTTCAATCCGGTCACCGACTACGGGCAGGAAGAGTATTCCGTGGAAGTGAACGGGCTGGGTATTCAAATCCGCGCTTCCAAGGCGTCCGGATTCATATATGCCTGCCGCACCCTCTATCAGATGTTGGAGCTATATAAGTTTCACGCGGGCGGAGCGAGCCTCCCCTATTGCTACATTTCCGACAAGCCGCGCTTCCGCTGGCGCGGACTTTTGCTGGACGAAGCGCGCCATTTCTTCGGCAAAGAAGAGGTACTACGCCTTTTGGAGATAATGGCGATGCATAAGTTGAACTCTCTTTGCTGGCACCTCAGCGACGACCAAGGGTGGAGAATAGAGAGTAAGCGCTACCCATTGCTGCACGAGATAGGCTCGCGCAGATCGGACACGCAGGTGGGCGGTCCCCGTTCGGAAAAATTCTGCGGTCAGGGGCATGAGGGCTACTACACGCAGACTGACATAAAGGAGATAGTGGACAAGGCGCGTTCTTTGGGCATATTGATAATGCCGGAGATCTCCCTTCCCACGCATATAGGCGCCATGGCGGCGGCATATCCGCAGATAACTTGTTCGGATAAGTGTATGCCCGTTGCCACTTCTTTCGGCGACCGCGGCAGTCTGCTGTGCGCGGGGCGTAGCGAAACGCGCGAATTCGTGCAGGGAGTTTTGGATGAGATATGTTCCCTCTTTCCCTCCCCTTATATCTCCGTCCGTGCGGCGAATCTGCACGCGGAGGCATGGCTTAAATGCGACAGTTGCCGCAAGTATATGCAAGAGAGGTTTATGCACGATCCCCGACAACTTCAAGCGGACTTCCTAAACGAAATATCCGAATTCCTCAAGAAAAAAGGCAGACGTATGCTGTGCGAAAGCTCCGCCATGGCCAACGGCATGAGCCAGGACATAATAGGCATATATGCCTCCAACGAGCGCGACAGGAGTATTCCCGATCAACTGCGCTGGGGCAGGAGCTATATTATATCCAAGCCGGCATACCTCAATTTTGATTTGCCGTATTGCTCTTTGCCGCTGCGCAAGACATACGACTACGACCCGGATAGAGAGCTCAAAGGATGCAGGTATCTGCGCGGAAAGGTGATGGGCGTACAGGCGAATTTGTGGACGGAGTGGATATACGACCGCGAAAAGTTCGACTTGTGCCTGTTCCCGCGTATGGCGGCTTTGGCGGAAGTGGGATGGACGGAACCGGGCGAGAAGAACTTTTCGGATTTTTCCAAGCGTATGCCCGCCTACCGCACCATGCTGGAGGACAGCGACATAAATTACGCAAAAGATAAGATCTGTTCTTGCCGCAATATCATATCGCGTTGCAGGAAGAGATATTATTATAATTTAATGGACCAATATCTGGAGGTCAGGGAGAACAGAAAATGAAAAAGACCATTATCAACGTCCGCCCCTTTTCCGAAGGCAGGATAAAAAACCTTTGCAACATAGTTACAGAAGACGGTAAAATATTGTCCATGGGCAATGTGATAGCCGGCGAGGTGATAGACGGAGGCGGCATGATAGCCTGCGCCGGATACATAGACATACACACCCACGGCGGCTGGGGCAAGGACTGTATGGAGCCTACCTATGAAGCCATAGACACCGTGGCGAAATATCACCTGTCCACGGGCATAACCTCTTTCTGCCCCACCACCATGACGGCGGATATCGCAGATATAGAGGCAGCCCTTGCAAATATGCGCTCATATAAGACAAACGGCGCACGTCTTGCCGGAGCGCACTTGGAAGGTCCGTTCCTCTCTTCCAAAGCCGCCGGAGCGCATCCTTTGGATAAATTGCAAAATCCCGACAAGAACAATACCGCATTCATCGGCCGCAACCGCGATATGGTGCGCCGCATAACCGTAGCTCCGGACCTTTCCGGAGCGCCCTTCCTCACAGCACTATGCGCGAGCATGGGCATACAAGTATCCATTGGTCACGACGGCAGCATAGATGACGAAATCCTTGCCTGTATAGAAGCGGGCGCGTCCAGCGTTACGCATATGGGCAACTGTACCTCGCACGCGTCCAGAAGATACCCCTCCCCCAAAAAACACCTGGGTCTTTTCGAGATGGGGCTTGCCGACGACCGCCTGGTGTGCGAAGTGATAGCCGACGACCGCCACGTTCCCGACGCTCTGTTCAAAATCTTCTATCGCCTCAAAGGTAAGGACGGCATATGTTTCGTGTCCGACTCCCTCTCCGTTGCCGGCATGAGCGAGGGCGATTACTTCCTGGGCAGCGGTGAAAGCGCACAGGCAATCCGCATAGAAGACGGCGTCGCCGTCCTGCCCGACAAACATACTTACGCCGGGTCTGTCACCCCCATATCCAAGATGGTTTCCCGCCTGTACGCTCAGGGCTATCCCGCAGAAGACGTGATGACCATGGCTACCATCACTCCGGCAAAACTCGTGGGACTCACCGACCGCGGCGACATCCGTCCCGGACTTCTGGCGGATATCAATTTGCTAAACGACAAGCTGGAAGTTGTAAAGACTGTGATGGGGGAATGATTTTTTCAG
>CALWRK010000105.1 GCA_944383935.1 uncultured Clostridia bacterium | reverse complement strand
TGAGGCTGGAAAAGTGTTAATTATGACCTTTTTCTATTTCGCTTAACTTTTTTTGTTAAATCGCTTGTAAACCTTCAAATATTGTGATAATATAGTATGGCAAACAATATCGGAGGAACAGTGATGACCAGTGACGCATTCGGATTACTCGTGACCAATTACCTGCAGCCCATATTTATGATCTTGATGGCGCTGTCGGGAATTGCCACCATAGTACTGGTACTGTTGCAAAAGGGCAGCAGCGATAATATATCCGCTATAGGAGGCGGTTCTACGGAGACTTATGTGGGTAAAAAGCCCCGCAGCAAGGACCGCAACCTCAAAATCGGCACCGTTATCAGCGGTGTACTGATGTTACTCTTCTCTATCGGATACTTTGTACTGTTTTTGATATGGGACAGCCTCCTGTAAGAAGGGCATGAAGCGAGCGTGGATCCTCCGTATCAAAACGGAGGATTTTTTGATATATGGACATAAAAGTTATAGATAACAATAAAAAGGCGTTTCACGATTATTTTATCGAAGAGACGTACGAAGCGGGGATAGTGCTTACGGGCGCGGAGGTGAAATCTGTGCGCGGCGGACATTTCAGCCTGAGGGACAGCTTTGTCATATTTAAGGGAGGACAGGCGCTTTTGGTGAATGCGCACATAAAGCCGTATGAAAAGGGGAGCTATTTCAATCAGGAAGCCAAGCGCACGCGCGTCCTTTTGTTGAATAAGGCAGAGATAAACAAGCTACGCGGCAAGACGGAGGCAAAAGGCTATACCGTGGTACCTACGCGGGCGTACTTTAAGAAAGGATTGGTAAAGGTGGAAGTGGGGCTTGCCAAGGGTAAGGAAGGGCACGATAAGCGCCGCACCATAGCAGAACGCGATGCAAAGCGCAATATAGAGCGCACGCTCAAACAATACAATGTAAGATAAAAATGCGGAATACCGCTAAGGAGGTATATATGAAAGAAGGCACAAAATGCGTGCAGGAAGGTTATAAGCCGAGCAATGGCGGTCCCAGAGTCCTGCCCCTTTATCAAAGCACCACGTTCGCGTACGATACTCCCGAACAGCTGGCGCAGGTTTTTGATTTGAAGGATCCCGGATTCATGTATTCGCGCCTTGGGAATCCCACTTGCGATGCGCTGGAAAAGAAAGTTGCCGCGCTTGAAGGCGGCGAAGCGGCAATCTCCGCTTCTTCCGGTATGTCCGCAATCTTGATGGCGGTGACCAACGTTTGCAGCGCGGGTGATAACATCATCTCTTACGCCAAGATATACGGCGGTACATTCAACCTGTTCAACGTCACTTTGCGCAGGATGGGCATAGAATGCCGTTTTATAGACGCCGATACTACCGCAGAAGAGATAGAAAAGCTGATAGACGACCACACCAGACTCATATACGGCGAATCCATAGCCAATCCCGGTATGGACATATTCGACTATGAAAAGGTGGTGCCCGTGTGCAAAAAGCATGGCTTGCTGCTCATGATAGACAATACTCTCACCACCCCCGTACTCCATCGTCCCTTTGAGTGGGGCGCGGACGTCATCGTGCACTCCACGACTAAGTATATGGACGGACACGCCAGCTCGCTTGGCGGCATGATAGTGTGCTCCAAGAAGCTGGATTTCACCGGCAACGCGCGCTATCCCATGTTCACCACTCCCGACGAAAGTTATCACGGCATGGTATACCAGAGCGCGTGTGGCGCGGCGGCGTTCGTGGTGAAAATCAGGGCGCAGATGCTGCGCGATTTGGGCTGCTGCATGAGTCCTTTTAACGCATATCTGACAAATATGGGTATGGAGACCATGCACCTGAGGATGAGGGCGCACAGCGACAACGCGCTCGCTCTTGCAAGGGCGCTCAAAGCGGCGGACAACGTGGAGTGGGTGCGCTATCCCGGTTTGGAGGACGACCCCATGCACGCGCTTTCGGAAAAATACTTCAAGGGCGGATGTTCGGGCATGATCACTTTCGGAATAAAGGGCGGAAGGGCTGCCGCGAATAAGTTTATGAAGGCGCTCAAACTCGCCAAGATAGTCACGCATATCGCCGACGTGCGCACCTGCGTGCTGCATCCCGCCACCACTACGCATCGCCAGCTCAGCGACGAAGAGTTGGTAAAGGCGGGCGTGCCCGACAACCTCATCCGCGTATCCGTGGGAATAGAGGATAAAGAAGATATAGTAGAAGATATGCTTGCCGCGCTTAAAGCCGCCAAGTAAGAGGAGTAAAAATGCCGATAGTCATACCCAAGTCATTGCCTGCGCACGACATACTCGCGCGGGAGAATATATTCGTAATGTCGCATACGCGCGCCACGCGCCAGGATATCCGTCCCATAGAGATAGCCATAGTAAATCTCATGCCTACCAAAGTGGATACGGAAACTCAGCTTATGCGCCTTTTGGGTAATTCTCCTCTTCAAGTGAACATCACGCTGATTAAGACGGGCAGTTATACGGGTACGCATACGCCGCTGGAACATCTGGACAAGTTTTACAAGACTTTCGATCAGATTTCCAGCCGCCACTTCGACGGTATGATAATAACGGGCGCACCTGTGGAAACGCTACCATTTGAAAAGGTGGCATATTGGGAAGAGTTGAAACAGATAATGGACTATGCGGACAAATACATCACGTCCACCGTATTCATCTGCTGGGGCGCACAGGCGGCGCTGTACCACTATTACGGCATTCCCAAAGTGGCCCTTCCGGAAAAACTCTTCGGAGTATATCGCGTGCGTTCACTGGACGAAAACGAACCTCTCCTGCGCGGCATGAACGACATCATGCACATTCCCATGTCCCGTCACACCGCCGTGGACGAAGTGGCGGTGGCGCAGTGCAGGGAGATAAAAGTGCTCGCCGTGGGCGATCAGTGCGGACTCTCCATAGCCAAGAGTAAGGACAATAAGAAGTTCTTCTTCACCGGACACAGCGAGTACGATCGCTTCACCCTCCGCTCAGAATATCTCCGCGACTTGGACAAGGGCTTACCCATTAAGCCGCCCGTGCACTACTTCATAGACGGGGACGTAAATCGCGTGAATATGAAGTGGAGGTCCACCGCGACGCTGCTGTTCAATAATTGGTTGAACTATGTGTACCAGGTGACGCCATATGTAATAAATTGAGAGATAAGCGAAAAAATAAAAGGGAAGAGGGTATCAAGGCTGCAAGCCTTTGGTACCCTTTTATTATTTTGTCTTCTGAAAGGACGCCCTGCCATTCGCAAGCAACTTACCTTCTAAAACAAGATTTGTCATGTCGACGCCACAGCTCCGCTGCGGCTCGGAATTGCTTGCCCATCGAGTATTCCCCTCTTTGTTGCGGCACAGTTGCGCGATATCGAATATCTCGTTAGCCGCAACTGAAAAACGCCACTGCAAGGGTGGGGAAGTTTGAAAAAAAGAGAGGGATTACCTTTACCCAACCCTGTTAGAACACATTTTACATATATAATTATTTATAGCGGATATGTGTTTATTTTCTCGTG
>CALWRK010000104.1 GCA_944383935.1 uncultured Clostridia bacterium | reverse complement strand
AAGCGTGGAAAGCAAACTTGGCGAAGGCAGCAGTTTTATAGTCACTCTGCCGCAAGCAAAGTGATTATTTCATGGTATACAAGTACAACAAATTGCTATTTGCATCCTGCGATAATCATATTAAAAGCGGCAGCGGCGTTCTTTGGTATATATGCGGCAGTGCTTATCGGCATAGAATTTTCAATTAAGCAAAGATACCTTTACCCAACCTCGCCCGAACGCTTTAATCGGGCGCTTGCGGCAACAGCCGCTGCTCCTCGCCCGAATACCTAAAGAGCCTTATTTAGCGCGAGAAGAAAAAAGCCTTGAACTGTCTTTGGACGTCAAGGCTTTATAATTTTGCTATTTGAAAATATCTCTCTTTCTTGCAAGCAGAGCTGCATTTAACAGGGCAGGGGATATTATTTCAGCACTATTGTCGTCACCGACATTCCGCCGATGACCAAGGCGCTGCGGAACGTGCCGTCATAGGAGGTTGCCATATTGTTTGTTTCGTCTGTGGTCACCACCGTCATGTTTTCGTAAGCGCCCGCTATATTTATGGGGTAGGCGGAGGAGGAGTCGTTTATCAGCACTATCGTCACCGTGCCGTCTTTACGCAAAAAGGCGGAGCCGGTGAGAGAAGAGCCGTATGCGGAAGAGGCGTTCAGCCATTGCAAATCCACCCTCACGTCGCCCGTCTTTACGAACTTGGAGTATTGTCCCAGCACATAGAAGCGCTTTACCGCGTTTATGTCTGTGGAAGAGGAGTAGTAGTCCCAGTAAAGCAGTCCGTCGTTGTAGTCATAGTCGCTCACGGCTATCCACCAGCTCCAGGTGCGGGCGTTGAGGTGATTGAGGTCCTTGTCTATTATCTTCGCCACATAGGTGCCCGAAGTCATACCTTCGTCCACGCCTCCTTCCATGTGACACACCTCCGTCATGTCTATGTTGTAGGCATAGCCTGCGGGCAGGATGTTTTCCATGCGGGAGATGAAGGAATCGCGCGCTTCATCGGACATGGGTTCCCCGTAAGAGTGGACGGAAAAGCCGTCCAAGTCGTTAAAGCAGGGATATTTGGAAAGCTCGTAGATGTACTCCAAGGCGCGGTTTTTCACCTCGTAGGTGGTGTATTTGCCGTTTTCCACGGCGGAAATCTTCACGCCCAATGCGTTGCCTTGGGAGGTGGCGTCATACTCTTTTATGGCGTTGTACACCGTGTTTATCACCTTGGCTGCCTCGGCGGGTTCGTAGTGGCACCCCTCCTGGGAAGCGCCGTCCCCGCCCCACTTGTTCTGCGGTTCGTTCACCGGGCTCACCGTGGTCACGGGTATGCCGTTTGCCTTCAAAAGTCTGACAGAGTTTATGATATATGCGGCAAAAGCGGAGTAGTTTGCTTCGGGCAGGTTGCTGTCATACTCGTTTGTGCCGTGCGTCTTGCCGTTTGCCGTCATCAGGTAGTGAGGGGAGTTTACGAACACCACCACCTCTTCCACCGTGGAGCCCGTCTGAGTAAGGCAGGTCTTCATAAATTCTACGGCGTTTTTGTCGCCGTCTATGCTGTATTTGGAATAGTCGGAGAAGTTTTCCAGCAGGGATTTACTCTCGTCGTACTTAGAAGAGTCGAACAGGGAATATGCCTTGCGTTCCTGCATATAATACACTCCGTCCTCTTCGCCCAACTCCGCGGAGCCGCCGCCTATGTTATAGCGGTATATGGTCAGACCCAAGCCGGAGTCGGAATACAGCGCCTTTGCCAGCTGCTGCTGCGTGCCGGAGTTTGCGGGCACCGTCTGAGACCACCACGCAGAAGAAGCTCCCCAGCCCTCCATCGTCTGATAGGTAACGGAGGTGTCCACCGCCAGGCAATTTTCAAGTCCTTCGGGATTGAGGTCGGAAACCTGAGTGCAGCCGATCGCCGCGCCCGCTACGGCTGCGCATATGAGCAATACGGCAAAAATTTTAAGTTTCTTCATTGTTGTAGTCCTTCTTTTTCTTTCTCTTCACATACGCCACCACGCCCAGAGCGACGCCCAGCGCGACCAGCACGCACAGCACCACTATAAGCGTTATCTGTACCACCGTAAGAGCGGATACGGTAATCTGCTCCGTGAGCACATATACGGCGGTATCTTCGTAATATACGCACGTCCACAAGCTGTTTTCGTCATAGCCGAAAACCAGCATGAGTTCTGTATCATCGGGCAGTTGCGCCACCACTTGTGAGGCTTCGTCGGGGGAGGAGTACAAGTTCACATATACGCCCGCACGTCCCGAATCCGTCTTGCAAAAGTCGTGCACGCCCGCAGGAGCGTAGCTCACATAGGGACAGATGAGGCGAGAGTCCATATATCCCGTATAAACTCTTTCTCCCTCCGCAATGAGCACCTTGCACCAGCTTTTTCCGCCCGCTTCCAGTATCCCGGCAGCGGACAGGAGCACTCCCGCCTCTTCTTCGCCGTGCCGCGCGATCACCGCGCCGCTTTTATTGGTGGAGAGGGTGGCGATAATTTCGCTCGAATCAAACGGATAGGCATATACGGGAGTTTGAGCCTTGCCGTGCAGGGGCTGAGCCGCCGTGTACCCCGCGTCCGCAGGTTCCGTCAAGACGGCGTCCTCCACGGGCACATAACCATATTCGCCCGCCTGCGTCACGCAGTAGTAGTATTCCATCACGTTTACATCGTCGGTATATTGCACGCGCGTGAGGGCTATCACTCCGCCCTGCACCTGCGCCACCACTTCCAAATCGCGGGGGGAACGGTACAGCGTCACCACATCGCCCTCAGCCGCGCCAAGGGGAAGCACCAGGTCGAAAGAGGTGGGCGCCAAATATTCTTCCGCGTCGTAGCACTTGTTGTATTCCAGTCTGCTCCCGTCTATGCGGTAGCGCTTTATAGCAGGAGCGTTCTTGTCGAAGGCGTACAAATATTCCCCCTCCACGTCTATTGCGGAGGCATAGGATACGCCCGTCATCAGGGAAAACACCTTGTCCTCGCGCGCATAGGAGTATATCCCGTTTTCCGTGGAAAAATATATTGTATCGCCCGAGCAGATCATGCCGTGAGCCGCGGCGGGTAGCGGCGTACCGTCGGGGTAGGGAGCTACGATCGGGTCGCTCGCGTTATATTCGTATACGGCTTGTCCGTCGGAAAACAGCATATTTCCCGCTCCGAAACCGCCCTCGAACCACATTCCTATCGCACCATCGTAAAAGACCATGTCCAAAGCCGAGTCGTAGTTGCGCACGGAATAGTAAACCGACTTATCCGAGGCGTCTATATATCTCGCGCCCGTGCGGGAGATGAGGATGAGGTCGTCCCCGTCGGAGGTCAGAGCCGCGGCGGAAGAGAGCATGGAAGTAAAACTTACATCCGTCTGCGGGAAGTAGCCCTCGCTTATACCCTCCGCCGTGTAGTTAAAAAGAGTCAATGCTTTCCCCTCGTCCGTCTGCGAGAGCACCGCTATTTTATCCGAAGTTATCTCTATATCGGTTGCGCTTCCTTCAAAAGCGTTAGAAAGGGTGAACGGGTCGGAAGA
>CALWRK010000103.1 GCA_944383935.1 uncultured Clostridia bacterium | reverse complement strand
AAGATGTCCAAGAGAGTGATCTCATCGGGGGACTTGACTATCTCCGCGCCGCCGCTCCCCGCCTTGACTTCCACTATGCCCGCAGCTTTCAGGCTTTGAAGGGTGCGGCGAATCACTACGGGATTTACGTTTACGCTTCCCGCCAAAAATTCGGAGGTGGTCTTTGCCTGCCCCTTAAAACGATGTATTGCGAGCAGTGTGTGCACCGCTACGGTAAATCTAGACGTTATCTTCATAATCTATGTTATATTATATTCTCAAATTATTGTAATGTCAAATATTACAACCATATATTTACCCTCATCACACCCTCGCAGAACACTTTAAGCGGGCACCTTCCGCACTCCCCTTACCCAAAGCCGGCACTCTTCAAGAGGCGTCGCGAGCGAATAAATACAGTTCGATAAAAGCGGCAATATGTGTAGAAAGGTTCGGCAAGATTGGGTAAGAACGCGATTGTAAAAAGGCGCGCCATCTAGGCGCGCCAAGTTGTATTTTTTATGCACTATATACATATATAATATATTTTATCGTATGTTTGCCGCATTCTTCTTCCTATCACGCCAACTTTAAGTTAAACGTGCGCCGCAAATATGAGTGCATTAAATAAACACTTTTTTCAGATAGTCGAAGAAGGATGCCTTTTCCACGCTCTCCAAGGCTATGAGATTTACTTCCACCTTTTCTCCCGTGGGGGTGGAATACTCCGCGCTGCCTATTATATCCCCTCTTTGGACGGGAGCTTTGACCTTTTGAGGCAGATTTATCACGGGAGGCGCTATCTCCTCTCCCGTTTTTATGAGCATATTCACATCCGCGTCGGTGCCGTATGCCACGCGCGCCATCTTGCCTCCGCTCACGGCGATATCGCCCAGCACATCCCCCGCGCAGACAACCTTACTCACACAATACTTTGCAAAGGCATAATTGAACATAGACGACACCTCGGCAAATCGGGTATTACTGTCTTTTCCGCCTATTAGGGTGGCTACCACTTTCATTCCCTTCCTGTCTGCACACGCGGAAAGGCAAAATCCCGCTTCGTTGGTAAAGCCCGTTTTGCCGCCTATACAGCCGGCGTAGTTGCGTATGAGCTTGTTTGTATTTACAAGCTGAGTGGTTCTGCCGCTCGGATGCACGAAGTCTTCCATCCATATTCCGGCATAGTCGTAGTACCCTTTGTGCTTCATCAACTCGCGCGTCATTATATTCACATCTCGTGCGGTGGAGTACTGCTTTCCGCTGTCCGGAAGCCCGGTAGCGCAGGAAAACAGTGTGTTGTCCATGCCCAGCTGCTTTGCACGCGCGTTCATCATATCCACAAACCCCTCATGAGATCCGGCGATATGCTCCGCCAGCGCCACGGACGCGTCGTTTGCGGAAGCGATTATCACGCCTTTTATCAGATCTCCCGCTTTATACGTTGCCCCTTCGTCAAGGAACATCTGACTGCCGCCCATGCCCGCCGCGGTTTTGGATATGACCACCTCGTCTTCGAGTGAGATTTCTCCCCGCTCCAGCGCCTCGAAAGTAAGAGTCGCGGTCATTATCTTTACCATGGAAGCTATCTCGTGCCGCTCGTCTTCCGCTTTTGCATACAGCACTCTTCCGCTTGAAAAATCGGTGAGATAGGCGGAAAATGCCGTTATCTGTACGTCCGACTCTTCCGCACACGCCACATTGGCGGCAAATACGCAAGCTATCACCGCCGCCAGAAGTATCGTTACGCAAATTATCTTCTTCATATGCACTCCTTTTCTTTGCTTTGTGCTTAGTATGGGAGTTTGACGGCAAAAAATACGAATATCGCCTTTTTCTCTTGCCAATATTACATATTTTACCGCGCAAGGCAATATATAATAATGTCACTACGCTTAGAGGTTTTGTATGGATATTAGACGTGCGGATGTGATGAGATACCTGCTTTCACTCGGGTTTAAGCCCAACTGTAGCGGATTCAACTATCTCATGGAGCTCATCTGGATGCGCACGCGGGGCGAAAATATCTCTCCGCTCAGCACCTGCGGTTATGTGAAGGTGGGCGAAAAATTTGATAAATCAGCCGCCACCGTGGACAAGAGCATACAAAACGCCGTTTCCGGAGCCTGGACGCGCGGTGATATAGAAAAACTGTATTTGCAGTTCGGGAACACCGTGAGCAGCGAAGAAGGCAAGCCGGGAAATTTACAGTTCATCTCTCAGGCGTGTGAAAATTTGCGCTGCTTTCACGGCATAAACCGCGAGAGGGGCTATGAAAGGGGTATGTAAAAGGTCGTATTTTTTCACTTCGTTAAAGATTTTTCTGCGCGAAAATAAAACTTGCATACTGCTAGGGTGTGTTTCGGTGCTTGCCGGGATCGTAATCGGCATAATAGCCGCACGCAGTTTCGGAGAAGACTACTACAAGCTCAACATATTTTTCGAAGTAAATTCCGCCTCTTACTCCTATGCAAAAACTTTCTTCACCGCACTCGCATTCGCCCTTGGAGGGATGGCGTTAATCCTCGTTTGCGGCATAAATAAGTGGCTCATTATCGCCGCCTTTATTTGGACGGGTTACACCGGATACCGCTTGGGCTTGGGACTTGTAGGCTGTCTGCAACCGGGCACTCTTATGGGGGTTATGTGCATAATTTTCCACTATCTCCCCCTATATTTTGCCGCAATAAGTTGCTTTATCGGATATATATGCATGGTATTTTCCTCCATATGTTCTCCTCGCGGAGTTTTCGCCTCAGCCGCATCCGTGAAGAAACTTATCTTCCGCGCCCTGCCTTTACTCGTATTTTTCTTCGCCGTGGATTTTATCTGCACCATACTTATTCCGCTCCTTTATAAGCTCTTTTTCATGTGAGTTCTTCCTTTTAACAGAATAATATTCGAGCGCTATGTCATAAATATTATGCGAATGCTTGCGTACGCGCAAGCGCAGTGATATAATATGCGCGAGTAATATTATACGATGGGATATTTTATGAAACAACCGAAGATTGCTGCTTTATTTGCGCTTGTCATGGTGCTAACTCTTGTAGCCCTTGCCGCCGCTTGCATAAATACCGAACCGCCCATCGAGCAGACCACCATCACCTATATGTCGGACGGCGAAGTCTACGCCACGGTGGACGTTTCGAGCGATGAAATACCCTCTGCTCCTGCAAATCCCGAAAAGGCGGGATATAAGTTTGTGGGTTGGTTTGAAGATGAAGCATTTTCAACTCCTTTCGATTTTGAAGAGTATGCCGCAAACGAAGATAGGTCGAATATAACGGTTTACGCCAAGTTCGAGATTATCTCAACTACTATAACTTATGTGGCGGACGGCGCGGAATATAAAGTGTTCACCGTGGAAGGAGTGAATGCCGAAGATCCCAACTATGCGCCAGAAAAAGCGGGATATACATTTGCGGGCTGGTTTACGGATGAAACCTTTGAAACGCCTTTCAACTTCTCGGAATATGCAGCGGATGAAGAAAGAACGAATATAACGGTTTACGCCAAGTTTGAGATTATCTCCACCACCAT
>CALWRK010000102.1 GCA_944383935.1 uncultured Clostridia bacterium | reverse complement strand
ACAACAAACGACATATCGTGCAAAAATGAGCGGAAGACACCCGCTTAAAGTGTTCTAACAGGGTTGGGTAAAGGTATTGATAAAAATATATAAATAACATGATAAATCGTATAATTGTGGTATCCCTTTATATGATGTTAGATTGTCATACTCTGCCGCTTCAAACAGGTACGGCGTTATGTCCGCAGACTTTCCCTCATATGCCGCTCTAAGTGATATTGGCTTATATATGCCGCGATCACACTCTATTATTGAGGTATTGTCCGTTATAACGAGTTCTTCGCTACGGCAAGTTTTGTAATACGCATCCGGACTATCTATAAAATTTGCCGGTTCTACAATACTTCCCCTTTGTGCGTCCAAAGTGTTTACCATATTTTCGGCATAGCTGTCGAATTCCTCGCAATATTCGTCTGCGTTTATGTCCACTTCCTCGCCCGTCAATTTCACACCGCTGGGCAAAGTGTACTCGTCCGTGCTGTCCCCTTGCTTGATAAATGTTATCGTGTCAAAAGCATTGGTTTGTTCGTTCCACAACAGCCGAGGGACGGCATTTACCTCTTTCGTGCCGCCTATCTCCATAAGTACCTCGTACAAGGTTGAGCGAGTAAAGCAATACTCAGGCGCGGTTATAGTGTTGAACCATTGCCTCGTTGCGACTTCTAGTTTGAAAGGCACGGCGTCTTTTTCGCGCTTGCCGAGGGAGCCTTTGAATATGCGTTCGCATACGGCGTCTAGCATAATGCGAGGAGCGGGCTCGATAGGGTGAATAGCGTATATTGGTATACTTTTTGTACCATAAAATATTGTTCCAGAAAAACTACCCATTAAGAGAATACCTTGAAAAGCTGGTCGGGCGGATTTTTTGAATACCCATATTTATACCCATAAAAATACCCATATGAAAAAGTGCTCCGCCCTGTCATGTTTTGTTTTGTCTTTTTTTGTCTTGTTTTGTCCTTGACAGCGCAATATCAACATATAGCATAAAAAAATAGGGTAGTTACCTGAATAACTACCCTTTGAGATGTGGAGCTACTGGCCGGACTCGAACCGGCGACCTTTTGTTTGCCCCAAAAATCATCCGATTTTCGGGGACCCCGGAGGGAGAACCAGCAGGTCTTTCGGTTGAGTTTGCGCCTGTGGTACAAAAATAAGAGAGCCCGAAATGGACTCTCTTATTTTTGGAGCTACTGGCCGGACTCGAACCGGCGACCTGCTGATTACGAATCAGCTGCTCTACCAACTGAGCCACAGTAGCACATCGCTATAATATATTATCAATATTATGCTAAACTGTCAAGCGATAAGCGCAAATTTAATCAAAGATGTTTAAGCAGTTCCTTCACGCCGGACACATACTGCCCTACCCCCGCATTTATCGCTTGGTTAAAGTTCTCGTCAGCGTCCTCATCGGCGTTGTCGGAAACGCATTTTACCATGATAAGCGGCAGATTGAAGCGCTCGCAGACAAAGAAAAGTCCCGCGCTTTCCATGTCACATATATCGCAATTAAATTTTGTTACGAGCATCTCCTTAAACGCGCTGTCGTTTACAAATTTATCGCCGCTGGCTATTCTGACTTTTGGCAAAAGAGAGAGGCGTTCGGATTTTTCCGCAACAGATATATCCGGCGTCAAAATAGCCGAATCTCTGCCGATATGTATGCCCGTGCAGGAAGGATCGGAATAAGAACGTGTGAAATCGTAATGGACCACTTCCTTTACCAAGGCTAGCATTCCGCGCTTCAAACTCTTACTCAAAGACCCTACCAGCCCCACATTTAGTATTATATCCGCATGGCAATCAGTGATGAGATATTGCGCCGCCATAGCGGCAGCTATCTCGCCGACTCCGCTGTTTATAAGAAATATCTGTTTACCTTCAAGCAGATATTTATATACGACAAACGCACCTTCGATCGTGCCCAGATACTGCCCTAAGTTGTCGCGCAAGACGTCCGATTCGTCCGCCAGCGCGGTCACTATTCCCACTCTTTCCATGTTAAAACTCCGCGCTACCGGTCGTACGGGGGAACGGGATGACGTCGCGGATATTCTGCATACCGGTTAAGTACATGATGAGCCTTTCAAAGCCCAAACCAAATCCCGCGTGTTTTACACCGCCGTACTTTCTCAAATCCAAATACCACGAATAGTCCTCTTCCCTAAGTCCCAGCTCCTTGATACGGGCAACCAGGTTGTCATACCTCTCTTCCCTTTGCGAACCGCCTACGATCTCGCCCACTTGAGGTACGAGCAGGTCGACGGCGGCGACGGTCTTGCCGTCCTCATTCATGCGCATATAGAACGCTTTGATGTCCTTTGGATAGTCTGTGACGAATGTAGGACGATTGAATATCTTCTCCGTAAGGTATCTTTCGTGCTCCGTCTGTATATCCGCGCCCCAGAATACGGGATACTGGAACTCATCCTTATGCTGTTCGAGCAATTTTATTGCATCGGTGTATGTAACGCGCGCAAAATCTTTTTCCACGATGTCCGTCAGCTTTTGAATGAGTCCGGGTTCTATAAACTTATCGCAAAAAGCTATCTCTTCGGGACAGCGATCCATAACATACTTGATAACATATTTCAGCATCGCCTCTATGACTTCCATATCCCCTTCAAGGTCGGTGAAAGCCATCTCCGGCTCTATCATCCAAAACTCGGCGGCGTGGCGGTTGGTATAGCTCTTTTCCGCACGGAAAGTAGGTCCGAAGGTATACACATCTTTGAAAGCCAAGGCATAGCACTCCGCATTCAGCTGACCGCTGACGGTGAGATTTGCCGCTTTTCCGAAAAAGTCCTTGCTCCAATCCACCTTTCCCTCATCCGTCTTTGGCGGATTTATCGGATCGAGAGTGGTTATTCTGAACATCTCGCCCGCACCCTCGCAGTCGGAACAGGTGATTATCGGAGTATTCACATATACAAAACCACGCTCCGAAAAGAAGCTGTGTATCCCTTGTGCGGCAACGCTTCTCACGCGGAAAACCGCCTGGAAAGTATTGGCACGGGGACGAAGATGGGCAATCTCGCGCAGATATTCAAGGGTATGCCTCTTTTTCTGCAAGGGATAGGAGGGAGATGAAAGTGCGGCGATCTCCATCTTGTTCGCCTTAATCTCGAACGGCTGTTTATTTTCGGGGGTATACACAACCGTCCCTTCCGCATATACGGCGGCGCCCACGTTCAGCGCGGTAACTTCCTTGTAATTTCCCAAATCGGCTTCCATAACTATCTGAGCGGTCTTGAAATACGTTCCGTCCGAAATCTCCATAAAGGCAAACGCCTTGCCCGCACGAACCGTTCTCACCCAGCCGCAGACGCGCACGCGTTGCCCGTCCATGGAAGAGCAATCAGAATATAACTTCTTAATCTCAGTCACTTGCATATAATACCTCCGGATATCATCTGAAAGGATAATATCGCCTTATTTCAATTACTATGTATAAAATTATAGCATAATCGCGTAAAATTGCAAAGTGTTGAGAGATAATTATATACAAATTTAATATTAAAGCGGCCGCTTCGATTGTAAAATTTATCGCAAATCTATTGTATTTGTTCGGTATATCGGCTATAATATACTTGCAAGGGCGAAGTGCTTAGTTTCGAACCCCACTGACATAAAAGGGAATGCGGAGTCAGTCGGCGGATGGCGCGCCTCCCAC
>CALWRK010000101.1 GCA_944383935.1 uncultured Clostridia bacterium | reverse complement strand
CGATATTTTGACGTAAGCATAGATTATCTCGTGGGGCATATCGATTAAAAGCCAACGCCCCGCTCTTTACGAAAATACGAAATCCAAAAGTTTTTACGATTTAACGTAAAAAATATTGACACAATAAATTTTTTACCCGCTCAATATTCCACGCTCACTAAATATAGGCCGCAGCCTTCCACCGTCTTGCCGGCGCGCCGCCTGTCCTTTGAGTTTAGAATATCGGGGATATCCTGCGCGCAAAATCTGCCCCTGCCTACGTCTATGAGAGTGCCGGCTATGGCGCGCACCATGTTGTGCAAAAAGCCGTTCCCCGTCACAAAAAGGGAAAGCAGCCTGCCCCCTTCTCCTCTTTGAATATGTATATCGTATATCGTGCGTACGGTGGACTTGCCTCGCACGCTTTCGGCAAGGGCAAAACAGCGGAAATCGTGCTCCCCTTGCAGGTACTTGCACGCCCTGTCCATCTCGTCCACATCCACGTCATATACGCACACATGGGCATATTTTCTTATGAGAGGCGCGTGAATTTTTGAAAGATAGATGTCGTAACGGTACGTCTTTTTCTTGGCGGAAAAGCGAGCGTGAAAGCCCTCCGGAACCTCCTCGCAGGACAAAACGGCTATGCTTTCGGGCAGAAGCGGATTCAAACGGAAAGCAAAGTCGGCGGGTAATTTTCCGTCATAGTCAAAGTGTATCACCTGTCCGAGGGCGTGCACTCCCGCGTCCGTCCTGCCCGCGCACACTATGGTTACCGGCGTGTTCAGCTTAGTGGACAGCGCTTCTTCCAGGCACTGCTGCACGGAGATAAGTCCGCGCTGACGCTGGAATCCGTAAAAATCGCCGCCGTCGTAACTTACCGTAAGTTTATATCGCATATCTCACCCTATCAGGCTGTTGAACGCCTGCACGATGTATTGATCCGCCCCGCCCCACAGATATTTATCCAAAAAGATAAGCGTGACGAAAGCGGCAAATATCAAAAACGCCGCAAGATCGCGCCACGCAAAACTCATCTTCTTCATCTTGGTGCGCTTGGGGCTGGCTTGATAACAGCGCGCGTCTAAAGCGTCCGCAAGTTCGTCCGCCTTCCTGAACGCACTCACGAATACGGGGATTATCACGGGCAACATCGCCTTTATCCGCTTGAAGATGTTGCCGCTGTCCATGTCCGCTCCGCGCGCCTTTTGCGCCATCATTATCTTGTCCGTCTCCTCTATGAGCCCGGGAATAAAGCGCAAAGCTATGGACATGATGAGGGCGATGTCGCGCACGGGAATTTTAATGAGATTGAGCGGCTTGAACAGGCTCTCTATCGCGTCTGTAAGCTCGCTCGTGCCCGTGGTAAAGGTCAAAATCGTGGTACCCATGATGAGCAAGATCAACCTGAACATCATCTTCAAGGCAAAGTCTATCGCCTCGGGAGATATGGTGAATATCCACCACGACCACTCCACGCTCGTTTCGCCCGCATAGAAGAAGAGGTTTAATATAGCCGTTATTATGAGTAAAACGATTATCCCCTTTATGCTCTTGAACATCGCCTTGGGCGGAACGTGCGCGATAAGGCATACGGATAGCAAAAATATCAATACTAGGGCGTATCCCGCGTATGACGCCACGAAAAACATGGTGACGATATACATTATGGTGAAGATTATCTTCAACCTGGGATCCAGCCTGTGAATCGGGGACGATACGGGATAATATTGACCGAACGCTATATCTCTCATATGCCCTCCCCGAATACGCCGTCGTCCGACACGGGCGCTTGCTTTTTATTTCTCTCTCCGAACCAGTCTATACCCTGAAACTCCTTAACGTTTTCGCCCCTTTCCCTCAGCTTTGCCAAGACCGCCGCGGTAAAAGTGTCCATATTCACGACGCCCTCTCCCAAATCCATCCCCTTTTCTTTCAGGGCGGAGGCAAGGCGGACGGCGGTGGGCGTTTCCAAGCCCAACTCCTCCAGTTCCTTTCCGTGTTTGAAAAGCTCGGTCATGGGCATATCGAAAGCCACCCTTCCCTCTCCGAATATGATAAGTCGGTTTGCATAGCGCGTTATCTCGTCCATGTCGTGGGAGATGACTATAACCGTGGGAGAACATTCCGCTTTCAAGCGCAAAATGAGGTTGAGTATCTGCTCCTTGCCGTAGGGGTCCAGTCCCGCGGTAGGCTCGTCCAGCACCAAAATCTTCGGCTTCATGACGATGACTCCCGCTATCGCCACCCTGCGCTTTTGACCGCCGGATAGTTCAAAGGGAGCTTTCTCTCCCACCTCGTCGGGATCCAGCCCCACAAGGCGCAGCGCTTCGCGCGCCATCTGCTCCGCCTCTTCCCGCTTATATCCCATATTCTTGGGCCCGAAAGATACGTCCTTTATCACCGTATCGTCGAACAGCTGGTATTCGGGATACTGAAAGACCATTCCCACCGTGGATCTGAGCTTTTTCAAATCGGGTTTGGGGCGCTTTGCGTTGGTGAGGCGTATGCCGTTCACGTCCACGGCGCCCTCCTGCACCTTGATTAGTCCGTTCAAATGCTGGATAAAGGTGGACTTGCCGCTGCCGGTATGTCCCATGATACCCACAAATTCCCCGTCGTTTATCGTGAGAGACACGTTATCCAGCGCCTTCTTTTCAAAGGGAGTTCCCTTGCTGTATGCAAAACTCAATCCCTGCACAACAATCGGCATATTTCCTCCTCCAACTCCCCTTCCGTGGCTATATCGCGCCTGATGTCTGCGCCGCAGTCCGCCAAGGCGTCCGCCATTAAGGTGACGGCGGGCGGCGCTATCTTATATTTTTTAAGTTCCTCTCCGCGCGCAAATACGGCGCGAGGAGTATCGTCCAGGGCTATTCTGCCCCCGTCCATGACTATCACCCTGTCCGCTTCCAGCACCTCTTCCATATAGTGCGTGATGTGTATTACCGTCATTTTTTCATTTTTATTGAGCGCGTGGATGACGTCCATCACCTCCCTCCTGCCCCTGGGGTCGAGCATGGCGGTGGATTCGTCCAAAACTATCACCTTGGGACGGATAGCGAGCACGCCCGCGATGGCAAGCCTCTGCTTTTGCCCTCCGCTCATGCGAAAGGGGGTGGATTTGCGATACTCGCTCATACCCACCTGTTCCAGCGCCCAATCCACGCGGCGGATTATCTCCTCTCGCGCAAGTCCCAAGTTTTCCGGGCCGAATGCTATGTCGTCCTCCACAACGGAAGCCACCATCTGATTGTCGGGATTTTGGAACACCATACCCACGGAAGAGCGGACGGAATATATCTGCTTTTCGTCCTGCGTGTCTATTCCGAACACGGTGACCTTGCCCTTGTCCGGCAGCAAAAGCCCGTTGAACAGGCGCGCCAAAGTGGACTTTCCGCTGCCGTTATGTCCCACAACGGCGACAAAAGAGCCCTCTTCCACTTCCAGCGATACGCCGTCCACAGCGTTTACGGGGGTTTCCCCCTCGTCCGCTTCGTAGGCGTAGAATACGTTTTCCAGTTTTATTGCAGTCATTTCACTCTCCGAAAACAGTCATAAAGTATTATAGCATAAAAGCCGGTCTGTTACAAATAAAACCGCACGCGATAAATATAAAATATTTTATACAATTTATGCGCAAATTGCGCGGATTTATTGACGAGCGGCAAATTTCAAGTTATAATATTAACGGTAATAAAAACAACTACTGTTTCGGAGGAAATTGTATGGCACAAAAAATGACTATTGACGGAAATACCGCCGCGGCTCATATCGCCTAT
>CALWRK010000100.1 GCA_944383935.1 uncultured Clostridia bacterium | reverse complement strand
CGAGAAAATAAACACATATCCGCTATAAATAATTATATATGTAAAATGTGTTCTAACAGGGTTGGGTAAAGGTACGTTTGTTTTTTGCCCTTTACGTCCATACTATCCATACCGCCCGCAAGGCAACCGCCGCGAACACAAATAGGAGGTAGTTATGGCAAAAGGAAAAAATGTTTCAAATAAAGGCAAAAAATCGCGCGAAGACGTGGCAAAAAAGAGGATAAATGCCTCTTCAATGCGCTTGCAGGATAGAGAGAATTTGAAAATGAGCCTGAAAGACGAAGACAATTAACTTGCGTATACGCCGCTTTTGCGCTACAATATAGCCATGAAAGCAGGCGATATCGCGGAGGTGAAAATTCTTTCAAACGGTATGGAGGGAGAGGGCATTGCCCGCATAGACGGGCAGGTCTGCTTCGTGCCGCTCACTCTTGCCGGCGAGGAAGTCCGTATTCAGATAACTCAGGTTAAAAAGGATTTTTTACGCGGAAAGGTAATAAAACTCCTCTCCCCCTCTCCCGATAGGATAACGCCCGACTGCCCCGCGTTCTTTCGTTGCGGCGGCTGCGGTATGCGCCATATGCCATATGGCTTGGAATTGCAATTAAAGCGGGAAAAAGTGGCTACCTGTATGCGTAAAGCGGGCATAGCCGCGCAAGTGCAACCCGTATTCCCCTCCCCCTCTTTCATACGCAACAAGGCGCAAGTCCCCTTTGCGCAAGACGATAAAGGGCGGGTATTCGCCGGCTACTTCAAACGCGACTCCCACCGGGCAATCCCCCTGCCCGAAAACGGCTGCCCTCAACACGATGAGAATACAAATAGCATTATTAGGGCGGCTGTAAATGTGTGCAATACCTATAAAATTCCCGCCTACAACGAGGGCACGGGACGCGGCATAATGCGGCACATCTTGGTGAGGAGAATAGGCGAAGTATACTCCGTCTGTTTGGTGATAAATGCGGATAATTTGCCCCACGCAGACAAATTTACTCAATCAATAGCCGCCCTAGGAATACAATTTTCCCTATGCGCAAACATAAATAAGAAAAACACCAACGTCATTACGGGGAAGGACCTTCTTCCCGTATTCGGCGACATTTCCGTCACAGGAGAGATATGCGGCGTCAAAACTGAGGTATCCCCCCTCTCTTTCATGCAGGTGAACGACGAAATCTGCGCGGCGATATACGGCGAAATTGCGGCTCTGGCGAAAGCGCTTCGTCCCGACGTGGCGGTGGACGGCTATGGCGGCGTGGGGATAATCTCCAACCTGATTGCGCCCTACTGTAACCTTGCCTACTGCGTGGAAATCGTACCTTCCGCCGTGGAAAACGGCAGGAAAACCGCTCAAATGAATGGCAATTCGGACAAAATACGAAACCTTTTGGGCGACGCCGCCGCGATTATCCCCACCTTGAATTTGGGTAAAAATTGCCTCGTCCTGCTCGACCCTCCGCGCAAGGGGTGCGATCTTGCGCTCTTGCGCTCCCTGCTCTTTGCTTCACCCGAACACATCGCATACATATCCTGCAATCCCGCCACCCTCGCTCGCGACCTATCCGTCCTTTCTTCCGCCTACGAAATAACCCTTCTCCGCCCCTACGATATGTTCCCGCGCACCTTCCACGTTGAAACGCTTGCCCTGCTGCAACGCAAATAGGCAAGTTTTTTTGCATTGTTTCTCCCGCTTTTCACATAAGCCGTTTGTGGAGAGTATGCGTCGCCTTTTGCAACTATTGATGATCGGGCAAAACCATGAGCGGATATCCCGTTATAAGATTGCGCGGCAAATTTATCGGCAGCCGAGTTGATTTTACAAAAAATTTAAGATAACCTAGAAAAGAATATTGACCGCAAAGGAAGTCAAAGGCTATAATATAGCTACTTCTTATATGTTATGCGCCGAGAGGCGGAAGGCGGACGGATCATGTTGAGATTAAAGGGGATAGAAAAGTTTTACAAGACCGGCGACGGCGGCGTTTTGGCACTCAAAGGGGTGGACATAAATTTCAGGCGCAGCGAGTTCGTATCCGTACTGGGTCCGTCCGGCTGCGGCAAGACGACGTTGCTCAATCTCATAGGCGGGCTGGACCACTACACTGCGGGAGAGATGAGCATAGACGGCATATCCACCAAAAAATACGGGGACAGAGATTGGGATACTTATCGCAACGAACGCATAGGCTTTGTATTTCAAAGTTACAATTTGATTCCTCAGCAGACGGTACAGGGAAATGTGGAGCTGGCGCTGACTATTGCGGGAGTAGGCAGGCATGAGCGCGCAAGGCGAGCCAGAGAGGCGCTGGACAAGGTGGGGCTTGCGGGACAGTACAACAAAAAGCCCAATCAGCTGTCCGGAGGACAGTGCCAAAGAGTGGCGATAGCCCGAGCGCTGGTGAACGAGCCGGAGATACTGCTTGCCGATGAGCCTACGGGCGCGCTGGACACCGCCACTTCCGTACAGATAATGGATTTGATCAAAGAAGTTGCCAAGGACAAGCTGGTCATCATGGTCACGCACAATCCCGAACTTGCAAAGAGGTACTCCACGCGCATAGTGGAACTTTTGGACGGAAAGATTGTGGGCGACAGCAATCCCTATTCGGACGAAGAGTGCGAGCGTGATTTGAAAGATATACAGCTTGAAAAGGAGGAAAAAGCGCGCGAACTCGCCCAAGAAATCAGCATTGAAGAAGAGGGCAAAGGAAAGAAAAAATCAAAGGCAGGGGCGAAAAAACGCAAGTCGAAACTGTCCTTTCTCACGGCATTTTCCCTCTCGGCAAAGAACCTGCGCGCAAAGCTCAAACGCACGGTTATGGTGTGTATAGCGGGCAGTATAGGCATAATAGGCGTAGCCAGCGTGCTGGCGGTGTCTACGGGCGTGCAAAACTATATCTCGGATATGCAAAACGATATGCTCTCGGGCAATCCCGTTACGGTCCAGGAAGAGGGGATAAACCTCTCCCCCATTACCGACATGATGACGGGAGCGCAGCAGCAGGAGATAATAGCGCAGTCTGTCGAGGACGGTTATATAAACGTGGACACGGCGATAAATTCGCTCATGCGCATGGCAGAGATGATGGGCGGATTTACCTTTGAAAACGACATAACGCAAGAATACGTCGATTATATAAAGGCAATGCCTCGGGAATATTATGCCGCCATGTCCTTTGATTACGGCACTGATTTGTCCTACTCCCTCTACACCGACTACTCAACCGAGGCGGGAGAGAAGCGTATGTCCGTGTTCGCTGCGGACAGTATGCTGCGCGCGCTGCTGAATAAGGCGGGATATGCCGAACTTTCCTCTTCTTTGAGCGACGCCGGCAGCCTGTTCTCCCAAGCGCCCGACAATACGGACTTCATCCTCTCCCAATACGATATAGTAAACGAGGGCGGACATATCCCCGAAGAGGCGGGCGAGATCATGATAGTCGTGAACGACGATACGGAGATTTCGGATATCCTGCTGGCGCAGCTGGGCTATTCCACGCAAGAGGAATTCCTCAACGCCGTATATAAGTCGGCGGAGGACGAAAGATATGACGAAAGTCTGGACAAGACGAGATTTTCCTACGATGAGTTGCTGGGCAAAACCTTCACTTTCTACCCCAACGATGAGATATACTCCGCAACGGAAAGTATGTTAGGCACGAGGTTTACTTACGATCCTTCTCGCGAGGGAGAGGGAATAGAGTTGACGATCACCGCCATATTGCGCCCCAAGGAGGGACTTTCTTTCGGCAGTTTGGACACGGGCATATATTATACGCAGCAGCTGGCGGATGAAATAGTGAGCGCGAACAAAACTTCGCAGATCGCGCAATATATGCGCGACAACGCGCAAGAGGGCGGCGAAT
>CALWRK010000099.1 GCA_944383935.1 uncultured Clostridia bacterium | reverse complement strand
AATGGGCGGCGGTTCGCCTATCGATGCGGCTAAGGCTATGTGGGTATTCTATGAATATCCCGACACCACGTTCGAAGACATCATCCAGCCTTTCTCCTTCCCCACACTGCGCACAAAGGCGAAATTCTGTGCCATCCCTTCCACTTCCGGTACGGCTACCGAAGTTACGGCATTCTCCGTTATCACGGACTATCATAAGGGCATTAAGTATCCTCTGGCAGACTTCAATATCACTCCCGATGTAGCTATCGTGGATTCCGCTCTGGCTGAAACCATGCCTCCCAAGCTCACCGCTCATACGGGTATGGACGCCATGACTCACGCCATAGAGGCATATGTTTCCACATTGCATTGCAACTATACCGACCCGCTTGCTCTTTGGGCGATAAAGCTGATTGCGGGCAATTTGAAGAACTCCTATGAGGGGGATAAGGAAGCGCGCAAGACCATGCACGACGCGCAGTGCCTTGCCGGTATGGCATTCTCCAACGCTTTGCTGGGAATAGTTCACTCCATGGCTCACAAGACGGGCGCTGCATTCAGCGGCGGGCATATCATTCACGGTTGCGCAAACGCCATGTATCTGCCCAAGGTTATAGCTTACAATGCAAAGGTCCCTGAAGCCGCCGAGAGATATGCTCAAATAGCCAAATTCCTGCATTTGGAAGGTGAAACCACGGAAGATTTGGTTAAAGCTCTCATTCAGTTGCTGCGCGATATGAACGATCAACTGAATATTCCTCAGGCAATCAAGAATTACGGCGAAGGCGGTATAAAAGCGGATACTTCTATCATCGACGAAAAAGAATTTCTTGCAAAGCTGCCCGAAGTTGCGGCAAACGCAATAGGCGACGCTTGTACCGGTTCCAATCCCCGTCAGCCTTCTCAGGAAGACATGGAAAAACTGCTGCTTGCCGTTTACTACGACAAAGAGATAGATTTCTAAAAAATTAATTCACAGCATCGGAGGCGGCAGATTGCCGCCTCCTTTGTTTATCATTTTGAAAAAGGGGAATAATCACACCGCAAATAAAAATGCAGGAGGTTAAAATGAACCCTTTTGAAGAAAAACCCGCGAAAATTCAATCTCTCTTTACAGACAGAGAGAAGAACTATCCCAAGCCGTATGATAAGAATGCGGTAGATCCGTATACCAAAACGCGAATTATATTGATGAACGGTACGGAATTTGAAGCCAACTGGTTTTGTCATCAGGCTGCCAGGCATACGAATAACATGGATTTGAGAAGAGAAATGGCGTCTACGCGTATGCAAGAGAAAAATCAACAGATAGACATATCTCTCTTAAAACCGGAAAATGAAAGTCAGCTGGAACATACGATTGGCTACGAGCAGTTGGCGGTGGATCTTACGGCGGAACTTGCTAAGAGAGAAAAGGACTTCTATGTCAAAAAGGCGCTGGACTTTGCGTTGCTGGAAGATTTCGACCATTTGTATCGCTATGCGGATCTGCTCGAAATGAAGGAGGGGATTATCGCGGAAAATCTTGTGGGTAAGTATACCGAGATTATGCCTGGGCGTCCCACCGTTGCGCATCATCGCCATCCCGTGGATAACGTACGCCGACCGATAAACTCCAAGACGGCGGATACGATGACTACGCTTGCAACTATGATAATCACTGCGGCAGAACAGCAGACGATGAATTATTATATGAATGTAACCACCCTTGCGCGCGATAGTTTGTCCAGAAAGTTGTATCGTGAGATAGCGCTTGTGGAAGAAGGGCAGGTCGCGCGATGTGGAGATTTTATAGGTGCCTGCGGCAGCTGGCTGGAAATGGCGCTTTGGCACGAATATACAGAGTGCTATCTGTACTGGTCATGCTATATGACGGAAACAAACGACTATATAAAATCTCTTTGGGAGAAAAATTTCGTGATAGAAGTTTCCCATCTGCACAAAGTCGGGGAACTGCTCAAAAAATTCGAAAAGAAACAAGCGTGCGAAGTCATTCCGAACGGAGAGTTTCCGCAACCGCTATCGTTGCATGAAAATATTGACTATGTGCGCGATATTCTCAAAAATACCGTCCAATATACCTCTTTGGGAGAGGAATATGCACTTTTGGACGAGTTACCCGATACGGCGAATTTCTTCTCATATCAAAAGAAAATCATGCCTAAACCCGAATGTGCTCCTTCGCATAAAGTGATATGCGAACATACAAACAATTTCGGCAGAGATTACCGCTTTGAAATAAAGAGGAATCCCGTACCCGAGCTTACAGACGTCAAGCACGACAATATAAGTGTAGGTAGGGAAAAGGGCGCGGCGGAATCGAGCGGTTTCAAGGCGAACGGCGATGCCATACGTTCAAGGAAATAGACTTATTAAATGAAAACGAGAGTGCCCGTACCAAAATACGGGCGCTTTTTATTTTCACTCTTGCCTTTTTCCCGATTATAGAATATAATATAGCAAGACACGGGAGCAATATGTTTGACAGATTTTATTTGAATGCGCGAAAACCCAAAGGGCTGGGAGGCTGCCTGATTTTGGCTCGCATGAACAGATTCGAGCACGCTCGCCTTGCAAAGTGGGGGCTGGGATATCTTTTGCTGCAAAAAGACGACGTATGTTTGGATGTAGGGTGCGGCGGCGGAGCCAACATAGCGCGGTTGCTTCGCCTGTGCCCGGAGGGGAAAGTTTACGGTTTGGACTATTCCGCCGTAAGCGTTAAAAAGAGCGGAAGAGTGAACAAAAAGGCGGTAAAGGAGGGCAGGTGCGAGATAGTTCGTGCGGATGTGAACACTCTACCTTTTGCAGAGGAGAGCATGGATGTCGTAACTGCGTTTGAAACGATATATTTTTGGAAGCCTATCGAAAGCGCTTTTGCTCAGATATATCGTGTTCTTAAACGCGGAGGCAAGTTTTTTATATGCAATGAATCGGGCAAAAATTCGTCACAGCCTAGCGAACGCGCCAAACTTTTGGACATGACCGTCTATAATAAAGACGAACTTGAAAGACTGCTAAGGTCGGTCGGCTTTACAGTCGTTCACACTTATAGCCGCGACGATAATGGCTGGCTGTGCAGTATAGCGGAAAAGTGAGGTATAATGAACAATACGGCATTAACTGTTATCGGATTTTTAATAATATTTGCCTCAACCACATTGGGTTCGGCGTTGGTATTCCTTTTCAAAAAGGAGCCGTCCGGGAAACTCAACACTCTCTTCCTGGGATTTGCTTCAGGAGTGATGGTCGCGGCATCGGTATGGTCTTTGCTGATTCCGTCGATAGACGGAGCGGAGAGCACGTTCGGAAAATTGAGTTTTATTCCTGCCGCCGTCGGCTTTATTCTGGGCGGACTTTTTTTGGTTTTGATAGACAAACTTGTGCCGCACATTCATGGTGGGACTAACCAAGAAGAAGGGCTGCCGAATCATCTGAATAAGCCTATAAAGCTCTTTTTGGCGGTCACTATACATAATATTCCCGAAGGTCTGGCGGTGGGATTTGCATTTGGCGCCGCAGCAGCGTTGGGAGAGCACGGCGCCTTTGTTTCGGCTTTGGGACTTGCAATAGGCATGGCAATCCAAAACTTTCCCGAAGGAGCAGCCATTTCTCTTCCCATGAAAGCCGCCACCGATAGCAAGGGCAAAGCGTTCTTATACGGAATGGGGAGCGGAGCCGTCGAGCCTGTATTTGCGGTGATAGGATACTTTATGGCGGCTTATCTCACATCTGCTCAGCCGTGGCTTCTCGCTTTTGCCGCAGGCGCCATGATCTTTGTGGTGATAGAAGATCTCATTCCCGACGCGCACTTATCCGAGCACTCCCACTTGGGCACCTGGGGTGCGATGCTCGGCTTTGTGGTGATGATGACTTTGGATGTAGCACTCGGATAACATTGCTTTACTTTTGTCACTATTCAGCGTATAATCTATAATATAACACAATCGGAGTGACGGAATAGCGATTGGTGCGCCGCAGAGAATGTTTAAGTGTGCGAGCGTCACCGCCAATCGCGTCTAACG
>CALWRK010000098.1 GCA_944383935.1 uncultured Clostridia bacterium | reverse complement strand
ACTGCGCCCTTGAGAAGGATGAGATTACGTTCGGTATCGACTTTTACCACGGTGAGATTTTGCACGGTAACCCTTTCGTTACCCAGATGACCGGACATCTTCTTGTTCTTGAAGACGCGGGAGGGCGTGGAGCACGCACCCATGGAACCTACGCCCCTGTGATAGCCCGAACCGTGAGCCTTGGGACCTATATGATGATTCCACCTCTTGACCGCGCCGGCAAAGCCCTTACCTTTGGACGTGCCGGTAACGTCTACCTTTTCGCCCGCGGCAAAGATGTCGCACTTGATCTCGTCGCCTACTTTATATGCGGAGCAGTCCGCAAGGCGCAGCTCTCTGAGCTTGCGCATAGGCTTTACTTTTGCCACGCCGTAATGCCCTTTTACGGGTTTATTGACGTTCTTTTCCTTGATAGCGCCGTACGCCACCTGAATGGCGTTGTAGCCGTCCTTTTCCGTGTTCTTTATTTGAACTACGGGGCAAGGTCCCGCCAGCACTACCGTTACGGGTATTACGGTGCCGTCTGCATTGAACACCTGGCTCATACCCAACTTGGTACCCATGATTGCTTTATTCATAGATAAAGTTCACCTCCGTTATATTTCCGTCTTTCGACGCTTGCCTTTCTTTGTTAAAGTTTGATGCTTATATCCACGCCCGCGGGCAGATCTATCTTCATGAGAGCGTCTACCGATTTTGCGGTGGGATTGTAGATGTCAATCAGTCTTTTATGCGTGCGCAGCTCGAACTGTTCGCGGCTGTCCTTATCCTTGTGGGGAGCGCGAAGTATGGTCACCACTTCCTTGTCCGTGGGGAGCGGAACGGGACCGGATACCTTAACGTCAAAGCGCTTTACGGTGCTGATAATCTTATCCGCCGCAGCGTCGATGAGGTTGTGATCGTAAGCTCTGAGCTTGATTCTGATTTTGCCTGCCATGTTTTTTCTCCTTCGACATTTATTTAAGGGTTTACGCACCCTCGTGTGTCACATCGACCGCATTTAATATGCGGCTTGCGCCGCAATCTGTTCGCCGGAACGGAAATTCTCCGAATTTTCGGTAACTTCCCGCACCGTGCCCTTTCGGACGATGCTTATTCATTATATAGAGGCGGGAATTTTTAGTCAAATACAACGAAAAGAAAATATGTAAAATCTTTGTAAAATATTTGCATTTTTCTCCCGTTTGTGTGCAACTTCCTCCTGCCTCCCCTATATATTGGGGCATAAAAGAAGCCGCAGGCAAAGCTGCGGCTTCTTGATGTATGTGCAATTATTCTGCGTCGGAAGACATTTCGTCGGCGATGTCGTCTTCTATGGAGAACTTGTCGGCGATGTCGTCCTCGCGTATTCCGCCCTCCACATAGCTCCTGGGCACGGCTACCACGTTGCGATAACGGCGCATACCCGTACCTGCGGGTATGAGCTTACCCAAGATGACGTTCTCTTTAAGACCGACGAGGTTATCCACCTTGTTCTTGACGGCGGCTTCGGTAAGCACGCGCGCGGTCTCCTGGAAGGATGCGGCGGAGAGGAAGGATTCGGTGGCGAGCGCCGCCTTGGTTATACCCAGCAGGATGCGCTTTGCCGTAGCGGGTCTGCCGCCGGCTTCCAACGTCTTTTCATTCTCCTCTTCATATGTGAAGATGTCCACAAAATCGCCGGGGAGCATATTGGTATCGCCCTGCTCTTCTATCCTGACCTTGCGCAACATCTGTCTGACTATGACTTCCGTATGCTTATCGTTTATCTCTACGCCGGAAGTGCGGTATGCCGACTGCACCTCTTTGATGAGGTACTGCTGAGCGCCGGTAACGCCCTTTGTCCTGAGTATATCCTGAGGATATACGTTACCTTGGGTGATGGGATCGCCCGCAGCTATCCTGTCGCCCTCTTTCACGCGCAACTTCTGACCGAACACCAACTTGTACTCCACCGCTTCGCCCTCTTCGGGTATAATGGTGACCACGGTGCCCTTGCCCTCTTCTCCGATATGCACGGTACCCGACTTATCCGCGATGATCGCCTGCCCCTTGGGCTTGCGCGCTTCAAACAACTCTTCCACGCGAGGAAGACCCTGAGTGATGTCCTCAGACACCGCGACGCCGCCGGTATGGAAGGTTCTCATCGTAAGCTGTGTGCCGGGCTCGCCTATGGACTGCGCTGCGATTACGCCGACTGCTTCGCCCACCTTGACTTCGTTGCCGGAAGCCATATTCTTGCCATAGCACTTCGCGCACACGCCGTGCTTGGTCTTGCAGGTGAGAATGGAGCGGATACGCACGCTCTTCACGCCGGCGGCGTCTATCTCCGCTGCCTGGTCGTTGGACAGGAGGGTATCCTTGGGTACGATGACTTCCCCAGTAGCGGGATCCACCACATCGTCCATGCAATATCTGCCCGCTATCCTGTCGCGCAGAGGCTCTATCACCGCGCCGGACGCGTCTATTATGGCGCTGACTATGCTGCCCTTTGTATCCCCGCAATCCTTTTCGTTGATTATGACGTCCTGAGATACGTCTACAAGGCGACGGGTGAGGTAACCGGAGTCCGCCGTTTTCAAAGCGGTGTCCGCCAGACCTTTACGTCCGCCGTGCGCGGAGATGAAGTATTCCAGAACGGTAAGACCTTCGCGATAGGAGGACTTGATAGGCAGTTCGACGACTTTACCGGAAGGGTCGCGCACCAGACCTCTCATGCCGCACAACTGTGAAATCTGCGACATATTACCGCGCGCGCCCGAATCTGCCATCATCCAGATGGGGTTGAACAGTTCCTTGTGCGAGATGAGCGCCTTGTCCACCTCTTCCTTTGCCTTCTGCCACACCTTGACCGTCTGGTTGTAGCGATCCTCGTCGCTCATACGGCCGCGCTTATACAGCTTTTCTATTTCCAGAATATCCTTATCCGCTCTTTCGAGTATCTCGTGCTTTTCCTTGGGAACGTGCATATCGAACACGCTCGCCGTGATTGCGCCCACGGTGGAGTACTGATAGCCCTGGTCCTTTATCTTGTCCAGCACGATAGAAGTTTCGGTTGCTCCCTTGTACTTGAAGCAGGCGTCCACTATGCGGGAGAGTACGCTCTTGCCCACAGGCACGTTGCTGCCCTTTCCGCTGCCGTTCCATTTGGAGCGGAGGAACTTCTCCCTCTCTTCTCCGGTAAGACCTTTCTCGTCCGCTTCTTTATTTGCGCCCTGCTCGTCCCAGTCTATCTCTAAGTAAAGCTGCTGTTCGGGAGTATCCCTGCGCACCAGTTGCAGATCTTGGGGAATTGCCTCGTTGAAGATGATCCTGCCGGTAGTGGTCTGAATTATCTTGCTCACGCGCTCGCCGTCCGCCTCTTTCGTCATACGGACGTGGATCATCGCCTGCAAGTCTATCTGCCCCAGCTGATACGCCTTCTTCGCCTCATCGGCGTCGCGGAAGAATCTGCCCTCACCGCGCGCTCCCTCCTTGACTATGGTCAGGTAGTAGCTGCCCATAACCATGTCCTGAGTAGGGGTAACCACGGGCTTGCCGTCGGAGAGTTTGAGTATGTTGTTGGTGGAGAGCATGAGGAATCTCGCCTCCGCCCTTGCCTCTATGGAGAGGGGAACGTGCACTGCCATTTGGTCGCCGTCGAAGTCGGCGTTGAATGCGCCGCACGCGAGGGGATGCAGTTTGATTGCCCTTCCTTCCACCAGCACCGGCTCGAACGCCTGAATACCCAGACGGTGCAGCGTAGGCGCACGATTGAGCAAAACGGGGTGATCCTTTATGACCTCTTCCAATATATCCCAGATCTTACTTTCCTGGGCTTTTTCTATTATCCTCTTTGCGGTCTTGATATTTTGGCATATGCCGTCGTCCACGAGGCGCTTGATGACGAAGGGCTTGAACAGTTCCAGCGCCATCTCCTTGGGGATACCGCACTGGTACATTTTAAGTTCGGGACCCACCACGATAACCGAACGGCCGGAGTAGTCCACGCGCTTGCCCAGCAGGTTCTGACGGAATCTGCCCTGCTTACCTTT
>CALWRK010000097.1 GCA_944383935.1 uncultured Clostridia bacterium | reverse complement strand
TCCACGTCCACTTCCAAGCGGTGGAGTTTGCGCTTTTTGTCCAAGTTGTTTATTTTAAGATATCTGTCCAGCATGGAATCGTATATGGGTCTGTTTCCCGACAGTTCCGCCGCCACATATGCGGCGAAAATCGCCACTATCGCGGGCAGAAAGTCGAGGGAGTAACCGGTTATCTCCACTATCAAAACCGCCGCCGTTATCGGCGTTCTGACGCTGGCGGCGAAAAACGCCGTCATACCCACACATACCATTACGGGGTAGTAAGTTTCGGACATTCCCGCAGCGATGAACATCTTTCCCACCAGCGCGCCGATAAGCGCGCCGAGTGCCAGCATGGGCACAAACAGTCCGCCCGTGGCGCCCGAATTGTAGCACAGCAGTATGAGCAAAAATTTAATAGCCAATATCGCCATTACCACATACCACGCCATATCCGCCTGTGCGTATAAATCCTTGATGAGAGCGCTTCCGCCGAAAAGCGCACCCTTTATTGCGGGGATAAGTCCCACCGCGCCCACCAGCAAAAATGTCACCAAAAGGCGCGCCCAATAGGGAAATTTTTTACCCCATTTGTCCGTTATGCGCTGGGTACGAATCAAAAATACGTTGAATACGATGGCGCATATGCCCACGATTATCCCCAAAATAAGCAGCATCCAATATATGTTGAAATCGGTATAATCAAGCGAATAATCGCTCAAATCGAATAAGACGTGCTTCTCCCACACCCCGAATATAGCCATGCGCAGAGAGCGATATACGAGCGTGGCGGTAACTATCGCAGCCGAACAGGTGAAGAGCATGGTGGCGGTGAACTTGCGCTGCCCTTCTTCCAGCACGAATATAAGCCCGGTTAAAGGCGCATTGAACGCCACGGCAAGTCCCGCTCCCGCACCCGCGGAGATGAGATACCTGCGCCAAGCAAGGCGAGTTTTGAGCAGATGAGCAGTGCCGCTCGCCGTAGTGGCTCCCACCTGAATGCTGGGACCTTCCGATCCCAAAGGCAGACCGCAGAAAAAAGAGATGAAAGAGAGAAATATGGTGGATAAGAGCACTTTCAGCTTGCGAAAAGTGAACAGTCCGCGCATAACTCCCTCCGTCTGAGGCACGCCGCTGCCGCGCACTTCGGGCACTTTGGAGTGCACCAGCGCCGTTATCAGCGCAAGCGCGGCGAGCGCCAAAAACAGCAAAGGTATGTAATAAGGATGGACGTAAACCCATTCGTAGATGAAAGAAGAATTTTCAGTGAGCCACTCCGCGCCCATATTGAAAAAGGTGGCAATAATACCAACCACCGCACCTACCGCTCCGCCATATACGAATACGGGTACGATGGTGTTGCGTACCTTGAAGAGAACTGCCTTTATCTTGCCGCCTTCCTTTGTTTTCACGGTTAAATTATAAACCAACGGCGAATAAATAGCAACCGCACGCGCTATATTTTAATCATTTGCCGCCTCAAATCAAAAAGCGGCCTCTTGAAAAGACCGCTTCGATTAAATTATCTGCCGTTATCAGAAAATGATGTTTCCGCAGATTGCGAGTATGAAATAGAGAATAAACATGATTATGCACACGATTCTCCAACCTTTACCCTTGCTGCAAGCATATCTCCATGCGGGGAAAACGACGGCTATTCCCAGCATGATGGCTGCGATTATCGTGAAGATATTGGCTACTGCGCCCAAATCTGCGCCTACGGCGTTCAAAATGAGCTGTACCACAAACAGTACAGCGGCGATGAACATCGCCCAAAACGCGCAAAAAGACGCCAAATCACGCTTTGCCGCAGCTTCCGTTCTTTGCTTTTTCTTTCCCATAACAGGATACCTCCGTGTTTATTTACACTTTTATTATATCACCATCACGCATTGTTTGCAATAACCGCGCTATAAATTTTTATATGTTTTTTGACGAAATTTTTACTGATCTTTTTATGGTCTTTTGCAAATTATCGCGATTTTTACGATAATTCACAACTCCGCTTTATAATATCATAACATTTTACCTCTCTCCACTTTGCTTCGCGGCAAAATATCCCGCCATACTCGCGTTACTGTAAAACAAAAAAAGCACCGCCTGAGCGGTGCTTCCTTTTGTTTTTAATGCTTTGATTAGTCGATGAGTTCGGCGAAGTACTTGATAGTCCTGACCATCTGGCTGGTGTAGGAGTTCTCGTTGTCGTACCATGAAACCACCTGAACCTGATAGGTGTCGTCGTCTATCTTGGAAACCATGGTCTGGGTAGCGTCGAACAGGGAACCATAGGTCATACCGATGATATCGGAGGACACTATTTCATCCGTGTTGTAGCCGAAAGATTCGTTGGAAGCAGCCTTCATGGCGGCGTTGATGCCTTCCTTAGTTACATCCTTGCCCTTTACCACAGCCACGAGGATGGTGGTGGAACCGGTAGCGGTAGGAACACGCTGAGCGGAACCGATCAGCTTGCCGTTGAGTTCGGGAATAACAAGACCGATAGCCTTGGCAGCGCCGGTGCTGTTGGGAACGATGTTCATAGCGCCCGCACGGGAACGACGCAAATCGCCCTTACGCTGAGGTCCGTCGAGGATCATCTGGTCGCCGGTGTAAGCATGAACGGTGGTCATGATACCGCTGACGATGGGAGCATAGTCGTTGAGCGCCTTAGCCATGGGAGCCAAGCAGTTGGTGGTGCAGGAAGCCGCGGAGATGACGTGATCTTCCTTGGTCAAGGTGTTGTGGTTTACGTTGTAAACGATGGTAGGCAGATCGTTGCCCGCGGGAGCGGAGATAACCACCTTCTTAGCGCCTGCCTTGATGTGAGCCATAGCCTTTTCCTTCTTGGTATAGAAACCGGTGCACTCGAGCACGACGTCTACGCGCAGCTTCTTCCAAGGCAGCTTTTCGGCATTGGGTTCAGCATATATGGTAATCTGCTTGCCGTCAACGATGATGGCGCCGGGGGTGATAACCTTCTTTCCGTCCTCACTCCTGACTTCTTCCACATAGGAAACTTCATGATTCCTTGCGTAGTTGCCCTGCATGGTGTCGTATTTGAGCAGATGAGCGAGCATCTTGGGGCTGGTGAGGTCGTTGATAGCCACTACCTGATAGCCCTTAGCGCCGAACATCTGTCTGAAAGCCAGACGACCGATGCGGCCGAAACCGTTGATTGCAACTTTTACTTTCTGTGCCATAATGTTGTTGTCCTCCAAAAGATTTTGTCTTTTATTTATCAATTAACAGTTTACCAGCAAGTGAGGCGTTTTGCAACTGTTTTTCGCATTTTTTACGAATTTTTGCCCCAAAAACAGTCCTGACTGTCCTTATTTCAGATTTTCGGGGTTAAGACAGGCAAGTTCGGGCAGGACGAATCTGCCGTCCTTCCTCACAAGCACGCCGTCCATATAAATCTCGCCTCCGCCCATTTCCGGTGTCTGTACCAGCACCAAGTCCCAGTGTTCTGCCGATACGTTTCCGTTATAGGCGTCGTCATAGCACGCTCCCGGGGTAAAGTGAATGCTGCCGCTTATCTTCTCGTCGAACAGTATGTCCCCCATCGCCTTGTTTATATAGGGGTTCAAGCCGAAAGAAAATTCTCCCACATATCTAGCGCCCTCGTCCACGTCAAATATCTTGTTTATCGCCTCCGTATCGTTGGCGGTGGCATCCACTATCTTGCCGTCCTTGAACAGCAAAGATACATTTTCGAATTTTATGCCGTTATTTGCAGAGGGAACGTTATATGTTATCCTGCCGTTTACGCTATTCTTTACGGGCGCGGTATATACCTCTCCGTCGGGGATGTTGCAGTGTCCGCTGCACTTTACGCCTCCTATACCCTTTATAGAAAAAGAAATATCCGTGCCGGGGGATACTATCCTCACCTTATCCGTGCGGTTTATCAAGTCCACTAGCGGGTCCATAGCCTTATCCATCTTGGCGTAATCCAGGTTGCATACGTTGAAATACATATCCTCGAACGCCTCCGTACTCATGCCGCTCATCGCGCTCATGCCGGGCGTGGGATAGCGCAATATGACCCACTTGGTCTTTTTCACGCGTATGTCATGATGGACGGGATGGGAATAGTACAGGTTATATGCGTCCATGTTCTTTGAAGGAACGTCGGAAGTTTCGTAGGCGTTGTTTCCGCCGCGTATGCCTATATACGCCTGCATCTTTTCGAACTTGGGCTTGTCGAAGTCCGCCATGGCGTCCGCCAAATGCTTATCCATGCCCAGCAGCAGCTCGCGCTTTATGCGCGAATCTCCCAAGGATACAAAGGGATACGCGCCCGCGGCGTACGCCTCCCTGATGATGCAGCCCACGAGCTGCCAGTCCGCTTCCGTGCATTCGATAAGCAGATTTTCGCCCTTTTTCAAAGAGCAGGA
>CALWRK010000096.1 GCA_944383935.1 uncultured Clostridia bacterium | reverse complement strand
CTTCATGTAAAAGCGGCGCATTAAATTATTGCATATGAAGGTAAAAACTAGTTGCGCTCCCATACTTTATTGTGTATCGCTATTTTTTATAAGGAAGGCTGATTACCTGGTCGGGCGTCTGGGTATATCTCTACGCCGCGCAAAGAACTTTGCTTTTACTTTGCTTTTATGTCATGGTTATAAAAAGCAAATTTCCACGATTTTTTCAGAGTTTTTGCTTGTGCGAAGAAAACAGCTATGCTTTCCCTTTTTGCCTGTGCAAGGCGTTCACGGGTGCAACTTCACGCTGCTGAAAAAATCATAACAAGAGGTGTCGTCACGCTGCCGACCTGAAAAATCATATTTTCCCTCTTGCTCTTCATTTCACTTGACAAGGATTCCTATATTATATTATAATCATTGCGCTATTACTATAAAAGAGAGGAGTTCAGGCTATGAAAAGAACGTATCAGCCCAAGAAGAGGCAGCGCAGCAAAGTGCACGGCTTCCGCAAGAGAATGGCAAGCAAAGGCGGCAGGAACGTACTGGCAAGGCGCCGCAACAAGGGCAGGAAAAAGCTGTCTGCATAAGTATGCAGAAGAAGTATCGTCTGGGAGGCAGGCGCACTTTTTCTTATATCTATGCCAGAGGCAGCCGCGCGTCGGGCAGGTATATGACGGTGATATACTGTCCTGCCCGCCGCGGTTTGCGAATAGGCGTGGTAGCCGGCAAGAAAGTCGGCAAGAGCGTGGTTAGGAATAAGGTCAAACGCAGGATAAAAGAGATAATGCGGACGTTTATTCCCTACCTGGAAAACGGATATAACTATATCGTGTTGGCGTCGCAACACGCGGCAGAAGCGGACTTTTCCGCATTGTGTCGCGATTTGGCGGGGGCGCTGACCAAGGCGGGAAAACTTTCCGATCGCGGCGCGGCGGAACGCGCGGTATTGGGGGCGAAATGTGCCTTATAAAGATTTACAAGAGGTATTATAATCCCCTAATGGGCAATCGTTGCATATATACGCCGTCCTGTTCGGCATACATGGGACAGGCGGTGAGAAAGCACGGTGCGGCGGGAATAGCGCTGGGCGTAATGCGTCTTATGCGCTGCGTGCCCTGGAAGGAGGGCGGCTTTGATCCCGTAAAGGACAATTACCGAGGTAAAGCCAAATGGATTTTATGATGTTGCTGGCGGCGGCGCTGCCCGACAATCTGATAGGAAAGTGGCTGGTGCAGCTTTCCGACCAACTGCCTTCATTCGGCGTGACGGTCATCGTATTTACGATAATCGTCAGGCTTATTTTGTCCCCTTTGGACATATGGCAGAAAATTTCCCAGCGTAAGCAGTCAAAGGCGATGAGGCGCCTGCAACCCAAACTTGCGAAACTTCAAAAACAATACGCCAATCAGCCTCAGCTTTTGAGGCAGAAGCAGGCGGAGCTTCAAAAGCAGGAAAAACTGCACCCTTTTGCTTCCTGTCTGCCGCTTATAGTCACGATGGTTATCTTCTTCGTCGTGTTTGCGGGATTCAGGGACTTGGTGGCATATCAAAACGAGTTGATAATAGAAAAAGTCTACGCTTCCTATACGGAATACGACGAAGACAAGGATAACCTCTACGCCATGCAGGCGGCGGGGGACTATGTCATAGACTTTGAAACGGCAAAACTCATTTCCACCGACGAAAACGGGCAGGCGGGCGACGTTCCTCAGGAGGAAGCAAGCGCGCTTAAAGAGGCTGTTTTGGAGCAGATTCAAGACGAAAACGGGGCGTATCTTGCGCCCGGCGACGCGAGCAATACAGGGGAGTATTATGTGCTGTATTCGCAAGCGTTCGAGCTGTTCGACGCCTGGCATACCCTGCCTTCCGTGGGCGAGAAGAACGAATACAGCGAGGGACTTTCGGAGGAAAACCGCAGCATTTTCGATGGGGTGAAAGCCGCCTTCGATTCCAATAAAAAAGACTTTTTGGTGACGGCATACGAAGAGAACATGGAGAGCTTTTTGTGGATAAAGAACGTGTTCATGCCCGACACCGGGTCCAACGTGGTGCCCAGCGTATCCGAGTATATGGGAGGAAAGATACAAGCGCAGATGCCCTCTTCCGCGGCGGGCGTTTCCTATGACGCGCTGACCATGCCGGCGCAGAACGCCCTCAACAAAACGGGGACGTGGGACGTGGGCAGATGGAATGGCTATTTCGTGCTGCCGGTGTTGTCCATAGCGCTTTCTTTCCTGTCCACCTGGTTTACGCAGAAGATGTCGCCGTCGTCGCCCATGGGGGATGAAAAGCAGCAAAAGTCGCAGCAACGCACGATGAAGATCCTCACCTATATCATGCCGCTTATCATGGGCATATTCGCCATAATGTACAGCGCGGCGTTTGCAATATACTACTTTATGAGCAACCTGGTGAGCACGCTGATAAACGTGATATATATCGTCATCGTCAAAATTTCTGACAATAAAGCGCAGGCTAAAGAACTTGTGGAGATAGAGAAATAAAATGGAAAGTGTGGAAATAACGGCAGGCAGCGTAAAAGAAGCGCTTGCAAAGGGCTTGGAACAGCTGGGCATAACAGAGGAAGAAAGTGAGCATGAAGTTGTCAAAGAGAGCGGGCTTATAAAGAAAAAATACACCGTAAAGGTGAGCGAAAAGCCCAAAGGCGAAAAGGCAGCCCTCACCTTTATCCGCGGCGTCATAGAGCGCATGGGTTTGGAGTGCACGGTGGAACTGAAAGTTACAGACGACGGCTTTTTGTACGAGATAAGCGGTAAGGACGTGGCGCACATCATCGGCTATCGCGGCGACGTGCTGGACAGTTTGCAGTATTTGGCGCTGCTGGTGGCAAATACGGTGCCCGGATTTGACGGCAGGATAATCGTGGACGGAGAGAACTATCGCGAAAAGCGCGTGCAGATACTCTCTAAGCTGGCGCGCAGGCTGGCGTTTAAGGCGGCGAAATCGGGCGAAACGATAAAGCTGGAACCTATGAATCCCTTTGAGCGCAGGGTGATACACTCCGCGCTTTCGGAGGATAAGTTCGTGTCCACGCACAGCGAAGGGGAAGAACCCTACCGCTGCGTGGTGATAGTGCCGGACAAGCACCCCAAGCGCGAGCGCAAAAACGACCGTCCGCGCAGGGAAAAGTCGGAGTATCCCGCAGTCAGCCAAAGCAATATCAAGTATCATACGGATATAGATCTATACGACGCGGAAGCCAGCCGCAACTTCAAGAAGAAGGGTTTTGGAAAGACCAAGTCCTACGGCGTGAGCAAGAGGCATTTTTAGGCGAACAAGATGAATAAAGAGCAGGGCGGGAATGTTCATGAGCACCACAGGCAGCGTATGCGCGAGCGCGTAAAGCGCGACGGACTGCGGAGCTTGGAGGACCATGAAATACTCGAATACCTGCTTTTTCCTTTTATTCCCAGAAAGGACACAAATCCCATAGCGCATCGGCTTATAGAGGCTTTCGGTTCTCTTGCCGGCGTATTTATAGCGGACCCGCAGCTTTTGCGCGAGGTGCGCGGCATGACGGACAGCGCCGCGCTGTATATAAGCGTATATATGCAGGTGGACGAACGCTGTCGCAAGAGCCTGGCGTGGAATTTGAAATTGCCCGATCCCTATTCCGTGGCGAAATATGCGGGATATCTTTTCAAAAACATGGATGAAGAGCGCATATATCTGTTGGGCACGGGCAGGGACGACAAGGCGGTATCTCTCATAGAGGCGGCAAAGGGTTCGGAGAGGGAGTGCTTTGTTTCGGAAAAGAAGTTGGCGCATTCGCTTGCCGGCTGTAACGCCGCGCACATATATATTTTGCATAACCATTTGGAAGACAAGGCGCGCCCGTCGTACGAGGACATAGAATTCACCAAAAGGGCGGTGAAGCTGTTTAAGGGCGAAGGCATAAAAGTCGCAGACCATTTGATAGTGGGCAGAAAGCAGGTGTTCAGCTTTGCCTTCAACGAGCTCATGCCGGAGGAGTTATGAGGGGAGAGAGCGCGCAAAAAGTGTTGGCAATGCTTAAAAGCGGCAAGCCCGTTTCCGGTCAGGAGATGGCAAAGGAACTGCGTATTTCCCGCGCCGCGGTAAATAAGGCGGTGCGCACTCTGCGCGCGCGGGGGTACGAGATAGACAGCAGGACGGGGAAGGGATATCTGCTCCGCCTCTGCCGTGCGCCGCGGGCGGACATAATCTCCTCCGTTTCGGGGGGATATCCCCTGTTTTTGTACGACAGCGTACCCTCCACAAACGACGTCGCGCTCAACCTTTTGAAAGAGGGCTGTCCCACGCTCACTGCCGTCGTAGCCAACTCCCAGAGCGCGGGCAGAGGGCGCGTGGGCAGGAAGTTCTTCTCTCCGGCGGGTACCGGCATATACATGAGCGTGGCGGTGAGGGGCATAGAGA
>CALWRK010000095.1 GCA_944383935.1 uncultured Clostridia bacterium | reverse complement strand
GCTTGCACTATCGTGGCGACCGTCACCCACATATCCCCGTCCGCGCCGCCGTACTTTTGCACCACGGCGTTCAAAACTATTATTATGACGCTGTCCGTTGCGGTAATAAAGAAGGGGGAGAGTCCCATCTTGACTATGCGCATCATGGTCTTGCCGCTGTATCCGCCCAAGGAAAGGCGCACTTTGGTCTTGGGCAACAACAGGAAAGTTATCACGAATAGGGAAGAAATGCCTTGCGAAAGCACCGTAGCTGCCGCCGCGCCCGTAACGCCCATGTCGAAAGTGAAGATAAAAAGCGGGTCCAGCCCCACGTTGGCTATGGCGCCTATGCAGGTAGTAGCCATGGCTATGCCAGAGTATCCCTGCGCAGTGATAAATTGGTTTAAGCCCGCAGAGAGCACGGCAAAGATGCATCCGCTTGCATATACGAGCATATACTCTCGTGCAAAGGGATAGGTATTTTCGCTCGCTCCGAAAGTCATGAGCAGCGGCTTTAACAGCGGGAGAATTATCGCCGTGAGGCAGGCGGCTATGATTACGAGCATGAGCAGAGCGTTGGAGAGGATCTTGCGTGCATTGTCCTCTCTGCCCTCGCCCAAGGACATGGCAAATATGGGCGCTCCGCCTATGCCTACTAGTGAAGCGAAGGAGGTTATAAGCGTGGTCACGGGCGCGCATACTCCCACTCCCGCCAATGCCATATCTCCTATTTCCGCCATATTGCCCACGAATATCCTGTCCACAATAGAGTAGAGCACATTGATGAACTGCGCCACCATCGCGGGCACCGCCAGCTTCAAACTCGTGCGCAATATGTTCTTGCTTCCCAAATCCGGCGTCTTCATAGCATGTAAAATGATAGTATCGCCGACGTAAAAAGTCAAACGGAAATAGCGGCGAAAATAAATTTTTTAAGCAAAATCGGCTATACCGTCGGCAGCGGATGGCGCAAAAAAGGGAGTATTGCCAAAAGGAAAAATATGTGGTAAGATATAAGCGGCAAAACGCCGTGAGGGAAATATTATGAGAAAAGCAATCAAGATTACCGCGATAACCTTGCTTACCGTCATTTTGGCGCTGCTCGTTGCGGCGGTGTGCTATGTGATATATGTGGCGGTGCAGTACTATCGCATCGAAGACGATCTCGCGCTGGAAGTGCATTCCGGCAGCGTGGCGGAGAGCGCCTCCGTAGGCGAAAATTACAGCATAGTCACCTATAATATAGGATTCGGAGCATATTCGCCGCAATACTCTTTCTTTATGGACAGCGGCGCCATGCTGGACGGGACCCAGATGACGGGCAAATATTCCAAAGGACTTTCCAAAGAGGACGTTGAAAAGAATACAAGCGGCGCGATAGCCACCCTAGTAGAGCAAAAAGCTGACTTTTACTTCGTACAAGAGGTGGATGAGGACGGCGACAGGAGCTATCACATCAATCAGATGCAAGCGCTCAGGGACGCCTTGGAAGGGGATTCCACCTTTGCCGTCAACTTCCACTGCGCCTATCTTTTATATCCGTTAAACGACCCGCACGGGCAGAATACCGCCGGCATATCCACATTCTCCCGCATAAAAATCCAATCCGCCGTACGCCGCAGCTATCCGGTGGACAGCGGCTTTGCCAAATTCTTTGACCTGGACAGATGTTTTTCCGTGCATCGCATAGCGGTGGATGGCGGCAGGGAACTGGTGCTGATAAACAGTCATATGTCCGCCTACGACGAGGGCGGCACCATACGCGCTCAACAGCTCACCATGCTCAACGAAGTTATGCGCGAGGAATACGCAAAGGGTAACTATGTGATAGTGGGCGGAGATTTCAACCACGAACTTGCAGACAGCTTCGGCACTTTTCCGTCCACCCAACAGCAGCCTGTATGGGCGTATAAACTGACGGACGACGACGTGGCGGAACACTTCTCCATCATCGCAAGCAAGGAGGGCACGGGCACCTGCCGTGCCGCCGAAATACCCTATACCTCCGGCATAAACTACATCACCGTGCTGGACGGCTTTATCGTTTCGGACAACGTAAAGGTGAACTCGGTGAGTAATATAGATACCGGTTTTGAGTTCTCCGACCACAATCCCGTGAAGATGGAGTTTGAATTGATTTGATTATGTCCGGCGCCCAGCGCACGACGCAAAATATAGCATTGTTTTTATATTGAAAAAGCCGTGAAAATATGGTATTATTATGATATGGAAACAGTCGGCAAGCTTTACATAAAAGCGAAAACCATATGAGTTATCTCGGGCTTGACGTTATAGTATGAATGCGGCGCCCGATGTGGGCTGCCCCGATAGCTTTTTGGATTAAAATACAAGAGAAAAAGCACAAAAAAGATGAAAAGGTTTCTTATAATAGCCATATTGCTTCTTCTTATATGCTGTGTTTTTGCTTTATGTGCTTGCGAAGGCATTCTCTCTTTCGGGTCAGACGGCACGGAGGAAGAAGGGGAGCTGTCGGAAGAGCAACAGCCGGAGGATCCCTCATCTCCTGAGGATCCGGGAGAATCCGAAACGCCCGAACAGCCGGAAGTTCCCGAAAATCCGTTTGAAGAAGAGGAACCCGAGGAGGTCTTTTATCAAATCACGTTTATGGGCCTGGACGGAGAGGTCATAGGCAGCGTTTCCGTGAAGGAAGGGGAGAAGATAGAGCCCGTTCAGCCCAAAGAATACGACGGATATGTGTTTGTGGAGTGGAATTTGCCCTCCGATATAGCGGTGCGCGATACGGTTGTGGAGGCGATATATGCGCAGTTGCACTCCGTTCAGGTAAATGTGACAAGCGGCGAAGAGGTCTTGGCGAGCGAGGAGTTCGAATGCGTGCACGGCTCGCTTTTGTCCGATATTGTGGATCTCGAACTTGTCGGGGATTTACTGCCAGAGGGATATGAAATTGTCGGCGACTATGTCGATTCCGTATTTTACGATCGTCTGGTCGAAGACGACGTAGTCTTAGATATAGAGTGCGCCCTCAAAAAATTCGATCTTATATTAAACGGCGTAACGCCGCAGTCACAAGCGGCAAAAGTCGAGGAAATCATATATGGCGAAACTCTCGAACTCGAAACTCTCTTGGCGGAGGGATATCTGTTCAAGGGCTGGTATTCGGATGCCGAGTGCACACAGGCGTATTCGCCCCAACCGATTGCAGGTGATGTGGAGTTGTACGCCAAGTGGGAGGAGATAACCTCTCAAACACGGCTCGAGTTGGCAGACGACGAGGATATAGCGCTGCTTTTGGCAAATCCGCACGCGCAATTCACCGTTACCGCACAGATAGATTTTCAAAAAATAGCAGACGCGAAAATAGTATTCGACGGAATATTTGACGGCGGAGCGGATAGGGGGATCATCGCCGAAATTACTTCGCCGCTCTTTTTGAAGAACAACGGAGAAGTTCGCAACCTAAATGCGGAAATAAACGGCGGCAGCCCGTCGGAAGTGCAGATGGATCAAAAATATACCGCTTTCGGCGCGATATGCGCCGGCAATGCAGGCAGGATAACAAATTGCACGATAAGCGGGGAGATTGCGGTAAGTGAAGAAGTAAACGCCGTGGGTGGAGTTTGCGGCGTGAATTTTGGAGAAATATCCGACATAAATGCGGATATTTCCATTGCCTATACCGCAGGAACACGCGCTTATATAGGCGGTATTTGCGGTAAGGCCGGCGGCGTCGGCATATCGGATATCGCGGGAGATATATCCGTGACGGGCGGCGTGAACGGCATTTGCGGAGGAATATGCGGACAGATGATCGCGGCAGGCACGATAACGGATATCTCGATTTCCGCAGATATCTCTCAAGCCCTGCTCGCAGGCGGCGCGGTAGGGGAGATGACTTTCGGTACTTTGACGCTGGAAGGGGAGATATATCTCAATATTTCACTGTCGGAAAGCGCGATGTACAGCGGAAATATCATCGCTGTCGGCAATCCCGCCGACACTGCAAATGCACAGCTCACCATAACACAAATCGACGGAGCAGAATAAGATTTTCCGCCCCTGCTATCTATTTTCGCCGCGAATAAGTGTTAAATAAGCCTCGAAAAATCACACGCTAAACGCCGCTAAATGCCGCGCGCGTGCAGTGTTCTCCTCACGAAAGGTTAAAACCGAGAATTTGCACCGCAAAACATTTGACATACTTATTTTTATCAATTATAATAATTAAGCAATTAATTGAGGACTTCCGCTAATGCGCACCAACTTGTCGCAGAAGGAAAGTCAATAGTCGCCGCAGCTCAGCAGGGTCTACGCGTTCGGCATTAATGTAAATATGCTGCTATGGCTCAGCAGGGTCGACGCGTTAAGCAAACTTGCCAGTGGCAAGTTTGTAGCCAAAGACGGCGAAGAGCTGTGCTCAAGCCCGGCAGAGCACGTCCTTGGTAAGGAAAAACAGGCAGCGCTGACAGGGGCGCCGAACCCCTCCGAAATCGGCACAAAACTTA
>CALWRK010000094.1 GCA_944383935.1 uncultured Clostridia bacterium | reverse complement strand
TTTCGCCAAATGCGCCTTGATAATACTTTCCAAGTATTACCTTCGCCACCTTTGACAAAATCAGAACGCAAATGCATCGCCCCTTTACGCACATCCATTCGCATTCGTCGGACTGAGAAGAAGCGCGAGAAAAGAGTTTTTTACGCACATCCACTCGCATTCGTCGGACTGAGAAGAAGCGTGAGAAAAGAATTTTTTACGCACGTCCGCTCGCATTAGTGGGACAAATGGGTTGACATTGGCACGCAAATGTGCGCGCCGCAACATTATTCGCTTGCAGTCTAAAGGGCGAGCGGCGCGGATATGGGCGCACGCGCAGAATATTTATATATATCGCACTTGCATTTATATGCGCAAGTGTGTTATTATATAAAAAATACAAGGATTTCGTTATGAAAGATTTACTTCAGATAAGGGGACTTTCCCCCGAGCAAATCAAGAGCATTTTGAGCCGCGCGGGCGAATATTACGACATCGTCACCGCGGGCAAAAAGCCTTTTCCCAAATTGAAAGACAGGTCGGTGATCACTCTGTTTTACGAGAATTCCACGCGCACCCGTGCGTCGTTCGAATCCGCCGCCAAATACCTTGGCGCGGAGGTGGTGAACCTGTCGGTAGCCGCTTCCAGCGTGCAAAAAGGGGAATCGCTTAAAGACACCGCGCTCACGTTGGACGCCCTCTGTCCCGATGTGATAGTCATGCGTCACGCGCAGTCGGGCGCGCCCCATCGCCTTGCCGGCTGGGTAAAGGCGCACGTCATAAACGGAGGGGACGGACTGCACGCGCACCCCACGCAGGCGCTTTTGGATATGTTCACCGCTCAGCGCCGTTTTGGCAGTTTGGAGGGCAGGACGGCGGCAATTATCGGCGATATCGAACACAGCAGGGTGGCAAGGAGCAATATCTATGCCATGACGTTGCTGGGCATGAAGGTAAAACTGTTCGGTCCCAAGACGCTCATGCCGTTTGATATGTCGGGTATGCCGTGCAAGGTGTGTCATAGCATGGAAGAAGCTCTTGCGGGCGCGGACATAGTCATGGCGCTGCGCATACAGCTGGAACGCATGAATGGCGGGCTGTTTCCGTCGGCGGGGGAATATAATAAGTATTTCGGATTGAATAGAAAGGCGATGGAACTTGCCGGAGAGGGCGCGATGATAATGCACCCCGGTCCCGTAAACCGCGGCGTGGAACTTTCTTACGACGTGCTCGACACGCCCGTGTGCTTTAAGGACATTCAGGTGACGGGCGGACTTGCGGTGCGCATGGCGCTTTTGGATATGCTTATCGGAGGGGAACTGTAATGTTGGTGATAAATAACGTAACCGTAAAGGGGAAGCAGGTAAACATACTCATAGAAGGGGACAGAGTGGTATCCGTGGGCAAGCGCACGCGCGCTGCCAAGGGGGACGTGATAATAGACGGCACCTCCCTCACCGCTCTTCCGGGATTTATAGATATGCACGTCCATCTGCGCGAGCCGGGCTTTGAATACAAAGAGGATATAACCTCGGGTACGAGGGCGGCGGTACGCGGCGGCTTTACGGCGGTGGCGTGTATGCCCAACACAAAGCCCGTCACGGACAATCCCTATATTGTGAAATACATTCTCATGCGCGCAAAGGAGGCGGATAATTGCAGGGTATATCCCGTAGCCGCCATCACGCAGGGGGAAAAGGGACAGCAGCTTACAGAGATGAAAAAGCTCAAAGACGCGGGAGCCGCAGCGTTTAGCGATGACGGCGTGCCCGTATCTGATAGCAGGATGATGCGAAACGCCCTCTTGTACGCTTCCACCTTCAATCTGCCCGTTATAGAACATTGTGAGGACAAATCTCTCGTGGACGGCGGAGTGGTGAACGAGGGTAAGAACGCCAACTTACTGGGGCTGCCCGGCATATCCCGCGCAAGCGAGGACGCGGAGATAGCGCGAAACATCGTACTTGCGGAAGTGTACGGCGTGCCCATTCATTTGGCACACGTCAGCACGCGCGGAGGAATGCAGCTCATACGCGAAGCCAAGGCGCGCGGAGTAAAGGTTACTTGCGAAACCTGTCCACACTATATGGCGCTTACGGACGACGAGATACTCGGATTCAACGCCATGGCAAAGGTAAATCCTCCGCTCAGGGAAGAAGAGGATAGGCAGGCGGTCATCGCCGCCATAGTCGACGGTACGGCGGACTGCATAGTCACCGATCATGCCCCGCACAGCAAGGAGGACAAGGACAACGGAATGTACGATTCTCCCAACGGCATAAGCGGCTTGGAAACGTCTTATGCGGTGGCATATACCACGCTTGTAAGGGGCGGATATATCGGACAGGAACAGCTTTGTCGGCTAATGACGTACAACCCCGCCAAGATCTTGGGCGTGGAGTGCGGCAGGATAGAAAAGGGCGGACTTGCGGACATTACGCTGGTGGACAACTCGGCGGAGTGGACGGTAGATCCGGAGCAATTTGCAAGCAAGGGCAAGAATACGCCTTTTGCGGGCAAGAAGTATTTCGGAAGAGTGGAATACACCATAGTGGGCGGCAGAGTCAGGTATGCCCGCAAGGAGGAGATATGATAATAGACAAACTCATCGACGCAATCGCCGCAAAGGGCGGCAATCCTTCCGTGATAGGGCTGGATACCTGCGTGGACTACCTGCCCGAGGATATGCAAGACAAGTGCACGAATTTGAGCGAGAGCGCGAAATATATCCGCGAGTTCAACTTCGCGCTCATAGACGCCTTGGCACCCGTCATTCCCGCGGTAAAGGTGCAGGTAGCATATTACGAACAGTACGGCGTGGAGGGGATGGCGGCATTCCGCGACACCCTCGCATATGCCAAGGAGAAGGGGATATACACCATCGCCGACTGCAAGCGCAACGATATCGGTTCCACCGCCGCCGCATACGCGAGGGCGTACTTGGAAAAGGGCGCGCCCTTCGAGGCGGACTTTGTGACGGTGAACGGCTATCTGGGTACGGACGGTGTGAAGCCCTTTGCGGATCTGTGCGCCAAGAACGACAAGGGTATATTCGTTTTGGTCAAGACGTCGAACCCCGCATCGGGAGAGTTGCAGGACAAGAAATACGAGGATGGAAAGACGCTGTACGACAGTATGGCGGACTTGGTGGATAGTTGGGGAAGTTCCCTCATCGGCAAGTACGGATACAGCAGCGTGGGCGCCGTGGTGGGCGCGACTCACCGCGCTCAGGCGGAGGAGGTAAGGGCAAAGCATCCGCATCTGTTCTTCCTCATACCCGGTTACGGCGCGCAGGGAGGAAAGGCGGAAGATCTCGCCGTATGCTTCAAAAACGGCGTGGGCGGGATAGTCAACTCCTCGCGCGGCATACTCTGCGCCTACCGCAAGGACAAGTACGCCGGACTTAATTTCAAACAAGCGGCGCTGCAAGCGGCGATAGATATGCGCGACGATATAGTATCTTGCCTATGAACGACTTCAAATTGAAGATATTGCGCAATGAAAAAGTGGGAGAGGGGATATACGAAATGCTCCTCACCCGTCCCAATGGGATCGAACCCCGCGGCGCTCAATTTATACACATAAAATTGAAGAACAGGGCGAAAATTCTCCGCCGCCCCTTCTGCATCTGCGACTGCGACGAAGAGGGCATACTCATCTGCTACGCAGCAGTGGGCGAGGGCACGAAGGAGCTTTCGGAATACGCGGCGGGCGAAGAGGTGGAAGCGGCGCTCCCCTTGGGCAACGGCTGGAGCGCGGATGACTTCAAACGTCCCGTCCTGCTGGGCGGAGGTATGGGCAGCGCGGTGCTCCCCCTCGTGGCGCGCCTTGCGAAGAAAGCCAAGCCCGTAGCATACCTTGGATACGCAAATGCGGGTAAAGTAGTACTCACAGAACGCATGGAGAGCCTTTGTCCCACCGTGGTCGCCACCGACGACGGCAGTTTCGGCAGGAAAGGATATATCACGGATATACTCGCGCAGGACATAACTTCCGGCAAGGTGAAGCCGGACGCCATTTTCTGCTGCGGACCGGAGATAGTGTATAAACTGCTTTTGAAAAATCCCGCCTTCGAGAATATCCCCATATTCGTATCGCTGGAAAAGCGCATGGGGTGCGGCGTGGGAGCTTGCCTTGTGTGCACCTGCGGCATAAAGACCAAGGACGGGGTGAAGAATCTGCGCGTATGCGCGGACGGACCCGTGTTCGACCTGAGGGAGGTGATACTGTGAATACGAGCGTAAGAATAGCGGGAGTCACCTTCAAAAATCCCGTCATAACCGCCAGCGGCACTTTCGGCTTCGGCAAGGAGTATGCGGAATTTTACCCCCTCTCGGCGCTGGGCGGCATATGTACGAAAGGGCTGACGATAGAAGAACGCCAAGGCAATCCCTCTCCGCGCGTGGCGGAAACGCCTTCGGGTATGCTCAACAGCGTGGGCTTGCAAAATCCGGGAGTGGACTACTATTTGCGGCACTACGATAAGTGGCTGGCAGGGCAAGGCACCGTGGTCATCGCCAACATCGCCGGGCACAAGCTGGAAGATTATTCCGCCATGGCGCGCAAGATAAGCGAAAGCAGCGCGGACATGGTGGAGTTGAACATCTCCTGCCCCAACGTGCGCAGCGGCGGCATGGCTTTCGGCGTTGAGCCGGCGAGCGTGC
>CALWRK010000093.1 GCA_944383935.1 uncultured Clostridia bacterium | reverse complement strand
GTGCCGCTATCTTTTTATCGCGGGAAAACTTGATATTTGCTTGGAGATAATATATAATAATGATGTATGTACCGCGCGGGCGTGCGGAATAAACCAAAGCGGGAAAATTATTTTGCTGACAAAATTCTGTGTAAAAAAGCCGTATGTGATTGCGGTGATGGTGCTTATAATAGTCGTTCTGGGCGTGGTGTCCGTGCTGAATACGGATGTGGATTTCCTGCCCGATATGGACCTACCCTATGTGGTGGTAGCCACCGTCTATGCAGGTCAGCCTGCGGAGATAGTGGAGAGCGACGTCACGGCGGTGCTGGAACAAGCCCTAGGAAATATGTCCGCCGTGCAATCGGTGACGTCGATGTCGTATGACAATGTGTCGGTTATAAGCCTGCAACTTACGTCCGATTCGGACGTGGACGCGGTGGCGGACGAGTTGCAAGGGCGGATAAGCTCCGCGGGACTGCCCGATTCCCCCTATTTGCAGGAGTCGATGGTGATAAAGGCGAATCCGAATATGCTGCCCACAATGTCCCTCTCCGTGTCGCGCAAGGGTGAAAGCGTGCCGGACAGTTTGGAGTATTTCAATTCTTTGGCAGACAGAATCCGCGCCGTGGACGGAGTGCAGGACGTGAGCATACAAGGACTTATAGACAACTACGTCATGATAAGTCTGAACGAGGAAAAGACTGCGGACGTATTGCATTCTCAAATCAAAGACGTATTGACGGCACAGGATACGCCGATGGGTAAATTCTTCTCTTCCCTGCGCGAACATCTGAGCGGCGCTTTGAACGAAGCGGAGAGATACACCCTGGCAGATTTGAGCGAACTCACGATAACTTTACAAAATCTGACGGCTTTTTACGATGAGTTAAACGAAAAAATCGCATCCGATACGGCTTTGAAGGCTTTAGACGACAGGCAAGCCGCGGTGGAAAAAGTGACTGCACTTGCCGAAGAACTTTTGAATAATTCCGCATATTCTGCGGCAAATACGCTTATTAAATTCATATATCCCGAAACGAGCGACTATGCGGGAGTGCATATAAACAGATTGTTGCTTTCGGGCAACTATACGGGAACGCTGGGCGAAAGGATTACAGCCGCGGCGCAGAACGGTTCGAGTGCGGTGGCGCTTATCGCGGAGGCGATGGTATATATCTCCCCCGACGTGTTCGAAGGCGTATTTGAGTATATGCACACAAACTCCGCTGTGCTGGCGGCTGAAAGCACGGCGGATATACAGTCGCTTACGGACGCATACTTGCAAAACTTCGGAGCACAATATTCAAGCGAACATCCCTATTATAATATAGCGCGGTTCGTGCGCGAACATACCCTAGAGTTCGCGTCTGCGTGCGTGAACTATTGCGCGAGGCTTTCTTCAACCTACTCCGCTTTGGAAAGCGTAACGGCGGACATGGTGCGCGAGGGCGCAGAGATTGCCTTTGAAAATGCGAGCACCTCGGCGATCGAAGCTCAGCTTTGCGCGGCGCTGGGATATTCATCGTTAAACGAGTTGTTCGACGCGCTGACGGGCGAAGATACTGCCGAGATATACAAAAAGCTGACTCAAACGCTTTCTTCCGTGATAGATTCCGACCTCATAGGTACGCTCATTCAAGCGCAGAACATCTCTTTGCCTGCGGGAAGTTATACGGAGAACGGCATAACCTATATAGTCAACGTGGACGGCAGCATATCCACAATGCAAGATTTGATATTCATGCCCGCAACGGGGATAAATCTGCTCTCCCTGCTCACCTCCTCTTGGGGGAATGCGGACGGAATCATATCCTTTCTGCTCTCCCTGCTGCCCGAAACGGACGGGGAATCTCCCCTCTCCCACCCTGTGGTTACAGAGTTTTTGGACTGCCTCTTAAACGGCAGCATATCCTCTTTCAATAAGTGGACGCAGCTGGGCGAAGCGCTGGATACGGACATAACGCTGCTGCGCACCTGGGCGCAGAACGCATATATCGACCCCGACGGCGAACTGGTGAAACTGTTTGCGGACGCCGGCTTTATAACGGGCGGTGCGGGCGAGTATGCTGTGGATACAGACGCGATAGACGCCCTGAGCGAGCAACTGAGCGAACTCACCATCTCCCTCTCCCTGTCCGACATATCGGACATAACGGTGATAGATACCTCCGCCTTGGTGTATTCCAAGCTGGACGGAGTGAATTCCATAACCCTGTCCGTGACCAAGCAGGCGGGCTATTCGGGCGCTACGCTCTCAGATGATTTGAACGAACTTTTGCAGCAACTTTCGCAGGAAGAAGAGTTTTCCGATCTGCAATATTCCGTGCTCTACGACGACGGGGAATATACGAATATGCTGATACGCACGGTGATAGAAAATCTGCTGTGGGGCGCACTGCTCGCGGTGGTGGTGCTGTTTATATTCCTAAAAGATATTCGTCCCACCCTGCTCACCGCCCTTTCTATGGTGATAAGCGTCGTAACCACCTTTGTGATAATGTATTTTGCCGGAATCACCCTCAATCTGATGTCCATGGCGGGGCTTGCCATGGGTATAGGTATGCTGGTGGACAACTCCGTGGTGGTGATCGAAAATATCTATCGCCTGCGCTCGCGCGGCGCCCCCGTAAAAGAGGCGGTGATAACGGGTACTTCGCAGATGTCGGGCGCCATACTCGCGTCCACCATAACCTCGCTTATCGTTTGGCTGCCCATAGTCTTTACCCAAGGACTGACCAAAACGGTGGTAAAGGATATGGCGATTACGCTATGCCTTGCCCTGGCGGTATCTTTGATAATCGCCGTTACGTTAGTGCCATCCATAGCGCAATTCACCGTGAAAAACTACCGTCCCAAGCAGGAAAAAGTCATGGGAAGGGTGAAAAAGGGATATGCCCGCGCCCTGTCTTTCACGCTCAAACACAAGTGGATAACCGTGGCTGTCGTGGTGGTGATGCTCGCCCTTGCGGTGACGTCCTTCTTCTTTATGGATTCGCGCTTCTTCCCTCAGACGGATACGGGCAGTTTGACGGTGACGGTATCCTTGGACGCGAGCGCGATAAATGCCGCAAAGGACGAGAAAGGAAATCCCCTTTCCTACGAGGAGGTTCGCGAGGACGTGACTGCGGATATAAGCGAATATCTGCAAGCAATGCCGGAAAGCGAACACGTCAATATGACCATATCAAGCAATGTGAATATCGCCGGATATAACATAGAAGCTGAGGGAATGAATATCGGTGCGGATACCATATCCGCAATGGTAAGTTTGACAAACGAAAAGCGCGACAGCGCGAAAAAGCTGTGCGACAGGCTGGTGGAAGAACTTTCCGACGGCGCAAACGTGACGTATGCGCAATTTATAAAGGTGGAGTGTTCCACCGGCACAGTGATAGATACCGCCGTGGCGTCGGACAACTTGACCGTGAATATATACGGGGATGATCTGGACGAATTAAAGGCGGCGGCTCAGACGCTGTCATCCTCCATAGCCGCGCTGGACGGAGTGTCCTATACCTCCGACAACGTGAGCGGAAACGGCATATCATACACCTTGAAAGTGGACAGGGAAAAGGCGATGAATATCGGCTTGACCGTGGGCGAAGTATATCAACAGATAGCGACATATCTCACCGACGTCACCCTCTCTCCCGCCACTTCCGTTACCGTGACCGACAACGGCGAGCAAGGGACATATGACGTGCTCATATATGACTACTTCTATTCCCTGCTCACCTGGAACAGAGGTTACGCGGGCGATGAAAAGGTGAACATATACTACAAAGACAGCTATTTGAAAGAGGGGGCTAGCTACTCCGTGCGCCGCGACTACTACTTGATAGGCAGCGGCGGCGAGATAACCGCGCTTACTCCCGACAAGAGCGAATCGGGCGCCTTTGTATATGACGAAAACGGACTTTTGAGCTTGAACGGCGGGGCGTTTAAGGCGGATACGAGCGAGGAATACTTCTCCGACGATTCCGCCCGCGGGAATATCTTGGATATGGATATATCCTACACCCTCAACGGTCATCTGGGCGGCACGCAGAGCGGCAGCATAAAACTTTCCGAACTGCTCACCGCCGATTCATTCAACCCGGACGGCAGCTTAAAGACGGAAGAGGGAATGGTTTCCATAGACAGAAAGGATGGAAAGCGGTACTCCCCCATAACCGTATGCCTGAAAGAGGGCGCTTCTTCTTCACGAGTGGGAGATGAGATAAAGGCGCTTATAGACGCATATAATTCCTCCAACCACGATTTGCAAATAGAGTTCGTGGAGCAAACGGCGGAAGTGGAGGAGATATACAACACCCTATACATCGTGCTGGGCATAGCCATTGTGCTGGTATATCTGGTGATGGCGGCGCAGTTCGGCTCGCTTAAAACGCCGTTTATCATAATGTTCACCATTCCCCTCGCCTTCACCGGAAGCCTTTTGATGCTGTTCATCACGGGCGTGGGTATATCAGTGGTGGCGGTGCTGGGACTTATAATGCTGATGGGCGTGGTGGTGAACAACGGCATTATATTCGTGGAACTTGCCGATAAGCTGACGGCGGAGGGCGTGGAAAAGCGCACCGCCCTCATCACGGCGGGAGCCACGCGCCTAAGACCCATACTCATAACCACCCTCACCACGATAGTGGGACTTATAATCACCGCGTGCGATTCTTCCGCAACCGGCAGAATGTTGCAGCCTATGGCGATAACTTCCATAGGCGGACTGCTCTACGCCACGATAGTCACCCTCTTCTTCATCCCCGTGATATACGACCTGTTCAAGCGCAAGAAGAAGGGCGAGCCCGAACCTACGCCCGCACC
>CALWRK010000092.1 GCA_944383935.1 uncultured Clostridia bacterium | reverse complement strand
CCCATCATGGGCATAGGCGGCATCATCAAGGCGGTGAACACCGCTTCCGGCATATCCGCGCTGGGCATAGTGGTGGGAGTGGCTCTCGCCGTGGTGGTGTGCGCGATAATAGTGCTCATGATAGTGGTGCTGCCCAGGTTTACCAAGATACAAAAGCAGGTGGACGAGGTAAACAGAGTGGCGCGCGAGGGGCTCACCGGCATGATGGTCGTGCGCGCCTTCAACACTCAAGGGCATGAAGAAGAGAGATTCGAAGCCGCAAACGCAGCTTTAACTAAGAGTAATCTGTTCGTAAACAGGGTGATGAGCCTGCTCATGCCGCTTATAACCATACTAATGAACGGCGTAAGCGTGGCTACTGTATGGGTGGCGGCTATGTTTGTGGACGACTATGTGGAAGTGGCGAATACCATGGCGTTTATGCAATATGCCATTCAGATAATCATGTCCTTTATGATGATAAGCATGGTATTCATACTTTTGCCGCGCGCTGTGGTGGCGATGCGCCGCGTATCCGAAGTGCTCTCCACCTCTTCGTCCATAACCGATCCGGAGGGGTTGGAAAAAGCGCAGGGGATCAGACTGAAAGGGGAGATAGAGTTTAAGGATGTGGCGTATAACTACGGAGGCAGCGAAAATGCAGTGGAGCATATCTCCTTTACCGCCTCCCCGGGTGAAACGGTGGCGATAATAGGTCCCACCGGCAGCGGCAAGTCCACGGTGATAAATCTCATTCCCCGCCTGACTGACGCTTCCGAAGGCGCCGTGATGATAGACGGCAAAAACGTGCGCGAATACAACATAGACGATTTGAGGCACAACATAGGTTTCGTGCCGCAAAAGAATATTCTCTTTTCCGGTACGATAGCTTCCAATTTGCGCATGGGCGACGAAAACGCCACGGAAGAGCAGCTGCACAAGGCTGCCGAGATAGCGCAAGCGGAGGAGTTCATCGCGGAAAAGCCCGAGGGGATAAACGACCCCATCGCACAGGGCGGCGCGAACGTATCGGGAGGACAGAAGCAGCGGCTCGCCATAGCAAGAGCGCTGGTGAAAAGGGCTCCGATATACGTCTTTGACGATTCTTTTTCCGCCTTGGATTTCAAGACGGACGCGGCGCTGAGGAAAGCCCTTGCGGAGAACATGAAGGATTCCACCGTGATAATAGTAGCCCAGCGTGTGGGAACTATTATGAATGCAGACAGGATAATAGTACTGGACGAGGGCAAAATCGTGGGCATGGGCACGCACAAGCAGTTGCTTGAAGAGTGCGAAGTATACAGGCAGATAGCCAAGTCGCAATTAAGCGAGGAGGATTTGGCAAGATGAGTAAGACGATGACAAGACCTCCCGTAAGACCCATGCGCCGCGGTCCCGGCGGTCCCGGTCCCGGCGTGCCCGGCGAAAAGCCCAAGGAATTCAAAAAGACGCTGTTCAAGACAATGCGCTATATGCGCAAGAATCTGGCGGCGATAGTCATAGCCTTTATCTTGGCGATAGGCGGCGTGGTGGCTACCATTCTCGTCCCCGATATAATGGGACAGGCTACCGACGAGCTGATGACGGGCGTTTTGAGAAAACAGATATATGACACGGTGAAAGTCGCCGATTCGCTGGTGAACGAGCAGATGATGGCGGACGCGGAGTTATCTCCCGACACCACGCTCATGGCGTGGCTTGCCGAGCATCCCCAGTATATCCCCGAAGAGGGGGCGGATATAGACGAGGACGCCATGTCGCAGTTGGGCAATGTCACGATAGGGCAGATGACCGACGCGCATTCCGCAACCACGCTGGGCGAGTATATGTCGCGGCTTGGGATGTCCTCTGTGTTTGACTCCCTGCCGTCGGACTATTCGGACGCAGTGTACCACACCTCCCTCTTGGACGGAGAACCCGGCATAGACGTGGGCGCTATTATAAATATGCTGGTAAAGACGCTCATACTCGTGTGCGTTTCGGGTATCCTCTCCTATGCGCAGGGCTTTATCCTCGCCACGGTGGCGCAGAGCATATCCTATCGTTTCAGAAAGGATATATATGCCAAGATAGATAAGCTGCCGCTCAAATACTTCGACGGCACCACTCACGGCGAAGTGATGAGTTATCTCACCAACGATGTGGACATGATCTCCACCTCTCTCAACCAGTCTCTCTCGCAGATGCTCACCGCCGCAACCACGCTCGTGGGCGTGATGGTGATGATGTTCCGCATAAATTGGATACTCACGCTGGTGGCACTGCTCATCATCCCCGTATCCATACTCATCATGCTGCTGGTGGTGAAGAAATCGCAAAAGTACTACCTCAGGCAGCAAGAGTATCTGGGTCATGTAAACGGAGAGATAGAGGAGATCTTCGGCGGTCAAACGGTGGTCAAACTGTTCTCCGGAGAAGAGCGCGCGAAGAAGGAATTTTCCGAATATAACGACAAACTGCTGGAATCGGCATGGAAATCGCAGTTTTATTCGGGTATAATGATGCCCACCAATAAGCTGATGGGCAATATCAGTTTCGTCATAACCTGCGTACTCGGCGGATATTTCGTGATAAACGGCAGTATGCTGGTGGGACAAATTCAAGCGTTTGCAAGCTATGTCAGGCAGTTTAACCAGCCCATATCGCAAGTGTCGGGCATTGCCAACACCCTGCAATCCACCATAGCCGCTTCCGAAAGAGTGTTCAACTTCTTGGAGGAGAAAGAGGAAAAGGATACGGGAGAGGAGGCGCTGGGGCAGGTGCGCGGCGACGTCACCTTCGATCACGTCCGCTTTGGTTACGACCCGGAAAAGATAATCATCAAGGACTTCAACTGCGATGTAAAGGCGGGGCAGAGCATAGCCATAGTGGGACCTACCGGAGCAGGTAAGACCACGATAGTCAAACTGCTCATGCGCTTCTACGACTTGAACGGCGGCTCCATAGCCGTGGACGGCAAGGATATCACCTCCGTAACGCGCGCGTCCCTCAGGGACGAGGTGGGCATGGTCTTGCAGGACACATGGCTGTTCTCCGGCACGATAATGGAGAATATCCGCTACGGCAGGCTGGACGCCACGGACGAAGAAGTAATTGCCGCCGCAAAGTGCGCGTATGCCGACCACTTCATAAACACACTGCCCGGCGGGTATGATTTTGTGATAAACGAAGAGGGCGCCAACATCTCTCAAGGTCAAAAACAGTTGCTGACCATTGCGCGCGCCATCCTGGCAGACCCGCGTATCCTAATTTTGGACGAAGCCACTTCCTCCGTGGATACGCGCACGGAACAGCTCATTCAAAGCGCTATGGATAAACTCATGGAGGGCAGGACCAGCTTTGTCATCGCTCACCGCCTTTCCACCATCAAGAACGCAGACCTTATCCTCGTGCTAATGGACGGCGACGTGGTGGAGCAGGGCACCCATAAGGAACTCCTCGCCAAGGGCGGCGCCTATGCGGAGCTGTATAATTCCCAATTCGCCGCGCCTTCCGAAATTAAAGAATAAGATTAAACCATCATTCGAGCGCGCTCCATGCCGGGGCGCGCCTTTGCCGTGAGATCAAAAAACCGCATACAGGGCATAAAAAATACGGGCATCGCTGTCCGTATTTTTTAGTTGGCGTACCCGAATGGATTTGAACCATCGACACCAAGCGTCGGAGGCTTGTGCTCTATCCGGGCTGAGCTACGGGTACCCATATGCGGTTGCGAGCGCATCTTTTCGGCGCTTTTCCGCAGGTGCGCCTCGACAATACAGGGAGTATTGCCTTCGCCGCCCCTGCGCAAAATCATCCGAAAATCCATCACTCGCAACCGCATATGTTACGCGCGGTATGCGCTTGTCTGCGGCGGGGCGGAAGGGCGCTCTTAAATAAATAAGTTTAGGGTTTTAACGGCGTTAAAACCCTTTTTCATTATAGACTGTTTTGCGAAGAAAGTAAAGGTTTTTGTCAGTTATCGCCTTCCTCTTCGTCGTCTTGTTCTTCCGCGTCCTCTTCCTCGTCGGGGATATCTTCCACGGAATCTATATCGTAATCAAAATCGTCTTCGAGGTCATCGTGATGTTCCTCTTCTTCCTCGTCCGCCTCCGCGTCGGCGTAGTCCTCTTCGTTGCCGAATTCCTCGTTATCGTCAAAGGATTCGTCAAAGTCGTCGTAGAGTTCGTCCTCGCGCATAGCCTCATAGGAGTCTTCGTATTCCTCGTTGGAGTTTTCGGACTGAGGCTCGTTTTCATATTCGTCGTCCTTGTCCGTATGGTCCGCCTTGGCACGGCATTCTGCGCACATCTTCTCGCCCGGTTCAAGCGGATTTATGCCGCATACGGGGCAGATTTCTTCGTCATAGTCGTCATCGGGGACCTTCCCGGCAAGTTCTTGCTTGCAGATCTCGCAGTACTCTTCCTCCACGGGGATCCAATTAAGTTCGCAGCGGGGGCATTTTTTATACTTTCCCATAGCTATCTCCCTTTGCATTATTTTATACTTATTAGGTATATCGCATAGTATTATATAAGCTAATTTCGCATTTGTAAATACCTTTTGCGAAAAAAGATATATATTTTTTTCAAATCAACATATTTCGCCCTTTTTGAAGCACAATCTTTTGAGTGCGAGCAGGTATATGCGATATATTTTTTCCAAGTCCGTCCTGCTTGCGCGCTCGTTTCGCTGGTGAATGGTGGGCTCTTCTCCCGGGAAGCAGGGACCGAACGCCACTATTCCGTCGGATACGCGCGCATAAGTGGCGCCGCCTATCGTGAGCGGAGCATCCCTCCTGCCCGTTACTTCGTTATATGCGCCCAGCAAGCCTTGCACGAGCGGGGAGTTCACGTCCACCGAGTGGGGCAGATGTTCGCCCGT
>CALWRK010000091.1 GCA_944383935.1 uncultured Clostridia bacterium | reverse complement strand
CGGGAGATGCGCTCCACCTCGAGTTCGCCGTAAGCCATCACGTCGTAGCCTTCCGCGCCGTACTTGCCGCGGCGCATACCCTTTTCGCCGAAGTAGATGCCGCCGATTAGCTCGCGCACCACGAGCAGGTCTATCTTACCGGGGTGTTTGAGGGGGCAGACTTTTTCCAAGGCGGAGAACAGGCGCGCGGGGCGCAGGTTGGCATAAAGACCCATTGCCTTTCTCACTCCCAAAAGGGCGCGCTCGGGGCGCTTTTCGTAAGGGAGAGAGTCGTATTGAGGTCCTCCTACCGCTCCCAGCAGCACGCTGTCGCTTTTAAGGCAGATATCCAAACTCTCTTGGGGCAGAGGCTCGCCGTACTTGTCGTAAGCCGCGCCGCCGCAGACGCTCTCGGTAAAGTTGAATTTGTGATCGAAACGCTCGCCCACCTTGGTGAGTACGTCCATGGCAGCGCCCGTGACTTCGGGACCTATGCCGTCGCCTTTTATTACCGCAATATTATATGTTCCCATTTTTCACTCCTAATCGGTATATTTACCCTGTTTGATTGCCTCCACCAGTCCGCCGCAGGCGATTATCTCCTGTATGAATTTGGGGAAGGGGGCAGCCTTGAAACTCTTGCCCGCGCTCTCGTTAGTCACAACGCCCGTATTTACGTCCACGGATACGATGTCTCCGTCTTTGATATTGTCCACCGCCTCGGGGCATTCCAGAATGTAAAGCCCGATGTTGAGGGCGTTGCGGTAGAAGATGCGCGCGAAGGATTTGGCTATAACTATGGAAACTCCGCAGCCTTTAAGCGCGATGGGCGCGTGCTCGCGCGAAGAACCGCAGCCGAAATTCTTGCCCGCAACCACGATGTCCCCCTCTTTCACCGTCTTGTAGAAGTCGGGGTGGGTATACTCCATGCAATGTTTTGCAAGTTCCTTGGGGTCAAACGTGCTCAGATATGTGGCAGGGACGATGACGTCCGTATCTATGTCGTCGCCGAATTTGAAAACTCTTCCTTTTATCATTTTTCTTCCTCCAAACCCTTTTCTCCCGTAAGTTTGCCGGCTATCGCGCTCGCCATAGCCGTGGCGGGAGAAGCCAGGTAGATGTAGCTGTCCTTTGCGCCCATGCGCCCTATAAAATTGCGGTTGGTGGTGGCAACCGCCACTTCTCCGCTCGCCAAAATGCCCATATGTCCGCCCAAGCAGGGACCGCAGGTGGGGGTGGATACGATGGCTCCGCCCTCTATAAACGTCTTTATATATCCCTTTTCCATGGCTTCCAGATATATCTTGTTGGTGGCGGGGATGATTATCGTGCGCACGCCCTTTTTAACGTGCCTGCCATTGAGCACGCGCGCGGCTTCTGCAAGGTCGCTTATCCTGCCGTTGGTACACGAACCGATGACTACCTGATCCACCTTTATCTCCTCGTTCACCTCGTCCACTTCGCGGGTGTTGGAAGGCAGGTGCGGGAACGCCACCGTGGGGCGCAATGCGGAGAGGTCTATGTCGATTATCCGCTCGTATGCGCTGTCGTCCGGCGTTTCAAAGCGGGGATAGGTCTTACCCGTGCTTACCAGCGTATATTCGTCCGTCTTTTCGTCTATGGGGAAAACGCCGTTTTTCGCGCCGCACTCTATCGCCATGTTGCACACGGTGAACCTGTCGTCCATGGTGAGGCTGTCAACCCCCTCCCCGGAAAACTCTATGCTCTTGTACAGCGCGCCGTCCACGCCTATCATGCCGATGATGTGCAATATCAAATCCTTGCCGGATACGCCCTTGTTCAACTTGCCCTTCAGGTTAAACTTGATGGCGGAGGGCACTTTGAGCCATATCTTGCCGCTCATCATTATGCCCGCAATATCGGTGGAGCCTACGCCCGTGGAGAATGCGCCCAGCGCGCCGTATGTGCAGGTGTGCGAATCCGCGCCTATCATCACCGCCCACGGCTTGGCTATGCCTTTTTCGGGGAGCAGGGCGTGTTCTATGCCCATCTCTCCCACGTCGAAGAAGTTCTTCACGCCGTTTTTGCAGGCGAAGTCGCGCACGCGCTTGCACTGTTGCGCGGACTTTATGTCCCTGTTGGGGGTGAAGTGGTCGAGTACGAAGGTTATATTGTCCTTGTTGCACAAACCGCAGCCGCTACCCTCAAAGACATCTATCGCCACGGGCGCGGTGACGTCGTTGGACATAGCCGTGTCCACGTCCACCAGTATGAGGTTGCCGGGCGCGAGCTTGCTCAACGCCTCTTTTTCGCTCAGTCCCTTCTTTGCCGCCAGAATCTGTTGTGTAAAAGTAAGTTTCATAAAAATCTCCTGTGGCTTTTTGCTTGCTGCAAATTACTTTATATTATAAATATAACCGCCCGAATAGTCAAGAAAATTTACGCTTTTCCGCACCTTACGCTTTAAGGCTTTATTCGTCGAAAAAGCGCCGTTTTTGTCGAGAGGGCGCAACTTTGCGAAAAAAGCTGTATTATGTAGCCGTATACGCTCCCGATAAGGCTTTTTACGGGACTGTAAGAGTGCAAAAGGGAAGCATATACTAATTTACCGCAAGCAAAGTAATCCGAGCCTATGGGCACGGTATGAACAGAGGAGGCAATATGCAGCAAGCAACTGTACACGACATGGCAAAACGCGCAAAATCACGCCTGCGCGGAAAGAGAGAATCCTCTACCCGCCCCTATGTCACGCCGGACATGGTCCGCCCCATGCTGGACGAGGAGATAGTGCTCAATCCGCTGGGCAGACTTACCGACCACTCCGTATTCGACAAACTGGACGAAGCGGGCAAACAGCGCTATATGCTGGAATTGGCGGAAAGCTATAACCGTTGCCTGGAAAAATTGAAAAAGATGGCTTGAAAAACTTTACGGTGCCCGCATAGCCGAGCGATTTCCCCGCCCTTTTGATTTTTTTCACGCCGCGCTCCGACATATCCCCCTTTCATCGAGCATACTTAAACGCGCCGCGGCATACGCTCTTATATGGCGATTTTTGCGACGATACTCGTGCTGGGCGCGGGACTGATACTTATGGCAAAGGGCGGAGATATCTTCGTAGACAGCGCTACGCGCATTGCAAGTCTGGCGAAGGTGCCCGAATTTCTCATAGGCGCAACCGTCGTGGCGGTGGGCACGACTCTGCCCGAACTGCTCACCTCCTTGACCGCCATAGTCAAGGGCGTGAGCGCGGGAGGAAATATGCAAGACCTCACCGACGTGGCGGTGGGCAACGCCGTGGGCAGCATGGCGTGCAATATAGGACTTATCCTCTCTGTCTCCTTTCTGCTCCGCCCCTATCCCGCCGGCGGCAAGGCTTTTGCCGTAAAAGGCATATTTTTGCTGCTGTGCACGGGATTGCTGTGTATGTTCTGCTTTTTCGGCGGAGTGATCTCCGCTGCCGAGGGCGCAGTACTTATCGCCCTGTTTTTCGTATATATAGTCATAAATATCTCGGACGCCCTCTTTCGCGCGAAAAAGAACGCCGCTCAAAAAATACTTCTTGTCGAAAACGTGAATTTTTCCGCCCCTGCTCCCCATTTTTCTGCTGAGCGCGGGCAAAAAAAGAGCGCCCTCGTCGCGCCGTTTGTCCTGTTCGCGCTGGGCGGCATACTAGTGGCGGCGGGCGCGCTTTTCACCGTGGAAAGCGTGTGCAGGCTGTGTTCCAAGCTGGGTATAGAAGAGAGAATTATCTCCGTAACGGTGGTCGCGCTGGGCACGTCCCTGCCCGAACTGGTCACCGCCGTAACCTCCGCGCGCAAGGGCGCCGGCAGTCTGAGTTTGGGAAATATCTTGGGCGCAAACGTAATAAACGGCACCCTTCTGCTCGGCTTGTCCGCGTGCGTGGCGGGAGGACTCGTCATCGACCCGATAACGCGCGACTACACACTCTTTTTCACCTTCGCCATAACCGCCGTACTCGTTCTGCCTATACTCGCATTTCGCCGCACTTCGCGCGCGCAAGCTTTGGCGCTACTCGCCCTCTATATCGCGGTTGTAGCGATAAATTGTATTATGTGATCGGTTTATTTGCGCGTTTGCTTGGCGATCCAGCCGCAATAGCCGCATTCCCCCTCCCCCGTCAAGGGGTCTAGGCGCACCTGCGCGCCGCAGGAGGGACACTTGATACTGCTTGCGCTCAGCGTCTGCTTTTGAGCGGTGATGAGCACGACATCATCGCCCTCCAACTTGTAGCCGATGAGATATCCCTTTTGCAAACTCTCCGTCAAGTAGCCGCGCACGGCTTTTTCGCGTATGCCCACGCCGGCGGCGATCTCCCGGACGGTATACAGGTTTTGCTCTTCCACCGCCTGAACCACCCTCTTCAACTTGCGCTTTTCACTCACTTGGACGAGCATTATCGGAGAAACGTAAAAACCCGCCACTATAAATATTATGCCTATTGCCAAAAGCGCCGTTATTCCGTTGGTCGCGCCGAGCACGGTCATGGGTATGCCCGCAACAAACGCCAGCGCCAAAGCTATGCCCACGCCCAAAAATACGCGTATCTTTTTCGTAACCTTTTCCATACCTCACCTCATCTATATTATATCCGCTGCAAGCAAGGCGTGCAATACTTTTCCGAAATTTCTTTTCTAGGGGACGCAGTTACATATATGATTGATTTTGTCGCATATCGGCTTGCTTACCCGCGCTTTACATTATAGGTACACGCTGTCTTTTGACAAAGTGGAGCGAAGAGCGCCCCTTTTTTCGCGTAAAACCGCTACTTTTTGCGTATGGCGTGATATAATATATTGTCGAAGGAGCGTTTTTTATGAGAGGATTGAATTTAATCGCATTGTTCAACAAAAAGGGCGACCGCGTGCTCATGTGTACGCGTAAAAA
>CALWRK010000090.1 GCA_944383935.1 uncultured Clostridia bacterium | reverse complement strand
TATGCGGAAAGGTTAATAGCATATAGGGTATCCTTGCATAGATGTCTACGCGCAAAGAGATTTGACGGAGCAAATCTCAACGCGCCTCTCGTCGCTTTGCGGTTTGAGGGCTACTTTTGGCGTGCGAATAGTTTCTGCGAAGAGAAAAAGCCTCAACGCTTATAAACTCGCATCAAGGCTTTATAATTTCGCTAGCCAAAAATATCACTTTTTACCTTCACGATAAGGCTAGATTTTATTATAAGCCGGCAGAAGGTAAAAAATTCAGATTTTGTCCTCTTTTCTTGCCATAACGCGTGATATTTAGTATAATTGCATACGATGGAGAGAAAAATGTTTGAAGTACTGGTAATAGGCGGCGGAGTGATAGGCTGTGCCGTGGCGAGCAATCTGTCGCGCTATCGCTGTTCGGTGGCGGTGGTTGAGCGCGCGCATGACATTTCGTGCGGCGCCAGCAAAGCCAACTCGGGCATAGTGCACGGCGGATTTGACGCAAAAGAGGGCAGCTTGAAGGCAAAATTCAACGTCGCAGGCTGCAAAATGATGGAAGAAGAGGCTAAAAGGCTGGATTTCCCCTATTGCAGAAACGGCAGCATGGTGCTGGCGTTTGGCAAGGAAGAGGAAAAGGTGCTGGAAGATTTGTTGGCGCGCGGCATAAAAAACGGAGCGCAGGGCATTAGTATAATAGACGGCGCGCAGGTTAGGCGCTTGGAGCCCAACGTTTCGGACAAAGTCACGGCGGCGCTTTATTGCACTTCTTCGGGAATAACAAGTCCGTACGAGATGGCTGCGGCATATGCGGAAAACGCCGCGGAAAACGGCGTGAGTTTTATCTTCGATACCGCCGTTTCTAAGATAAAGCGAAAGGACGGAGTTTTTGAACTATACGCGGAAAACGGAGAAAAATTCACCGCCGGAGCGGTTGTAAATTGCGCGGGAGTGCACGCGGACGAAGTATGCAAGATGTATGAAGGAGAGGGTGCTTTGCCCGAATTCGAGATAACCGCGCGGCGCGGCGAGTACATCTTGGCGGACAAGACGGAGGGGGAGAGCGTGCACGCCACACTATTTCACACTCCCACCGCCATGGGTAAGGGCATTTTGGTCACCCCTACCGTGCACGGCAATCTGCTCATGGGACCCACCGCGGACGATATAGACGAAAAAGAGGACGTATCCACCACTTCAAGCGGAGGAGAGAGGGTGCTCAAAGGCGCGTTGAAATCCGTGCCCTCGCTCTCTCCCAAAAAGGCGATAACCCGTTTTTCAGGCGTTCGAGCCCACCCTAATACCGATGATTTTATAATAGGCAGGGCATTTGAGGGCTGGTACAATGCCGCCGGAATAGAATCTCCCGGGCTTACCTGTGCGCCGGCGATAGGCAAGTATTTGGCGCAGGAGATAGCGCGCGATTTCTCTTTTGAACAAAGGAGCGATTATAAGGCGGAGCGCAGGGCGATACGCGCCTTTGCGAGCATGAATTATCAAGAACGCGCGGCGGCGGTTGCGGAAGATCCCGCCTACGGCAGGATAGTGTGCCGTTGCGAACAGGTGACGGAAGCGGAGATAGTGCAGAGCATTCGCCGCAAACCGGGAGCTAGGGATATGGACGGCGTCAAAAGGCGTACCCGCGCAGGTATGGGCAGGTGTCAGTCGGGATTTTGTATGCCTAGGGTGGCTCAGATTTTGGCAAGAGAACTGGGTATTGACATAAACGAAGTGACCAAGTGCGGCGAAAAATCTTTTATGACGGAGGGATATATAGATGAAAGAGAATAAAGTCCCCATCGTCAAGACGGATATAGTCATAGTGGGCGGAGGTCCCGCGGGGCTTGCCGCCGCCGCAAAGGCGAGGAGCGAGGGCGTTTCGGATATCCTCATCATAGAGCGCGACGAAAGGCAGGGAGGTATACTCAACCAGTGCATTCACAGCGGTTTCGGTCTGCATATGTTCAAGCAAGAGCTCACAGGCCCCGAGTATGCCGCAAAGCTGGAAGAGGCGGCGAGAGGTATAAAGGTTTTACTCAACACCACCGTTCTTTCGGCGGGGGAGGACAGGGCGCTGGAATGTGTGAACGAGGGCGGGGTATTTCGCGTGGAGGCAAAAGCCGTCATCCTGGCGTGCGGGTGCAGGGAGCGGCCGCGCGGCGCCATAGGCATACCCGGGGCGCGCTGTTCGGGAGTGTATACCGCAGGCACGGCGCAAAAGCTGATAAACATAAACGGAGTTATGCCGGGCAGGGATTTCTTCATACTCGGTTCGGGCGACATCGGACTTATCATGGCTCGCCGCGCCATATTACAGGGCGGCAGGGTGCGCGCCGTGGCGGAGATCATGCCCTATTCTTCCGGATTAAAGCGCAATATAGCGCAGTGTCTGGACGATTTCGGAGTACCGCTGCTTTTGTCGCATACTGTAACGAATATCAGGCAAAAAGAGGGCAGGCTGTGTGGAGTTGAGGTGAGCAAGGTGGATGAAAATCTCGCGCCCGTGCCCGGCAGCGAAAAATACTATCCCTGCGACACTCTGCTTTTGAGCGTGGGGCTTATTCCGGAAACGGAGCTGTTGCGCGGCGCGGGCGTCGAGTTTGATAGGGTAACGGGCGGAGCGAAGGCGGACGAGCGCATGATGACTTCCAAAGACGGTATTTTCTGCGTGGGCAATATGCTCCATGTACATGATTTGGCGGACTACGCCTGTGCGGAAGCAGAACAATGCGCGCACTTTGCCGCGGGATATTTGCGCGGAGAAAGGTTTGCCTTGGGCGCGGAGATAGCTTGCACGGGAGGGGTGAGATACGCCGTGCCGCAGAAACTGACGCGCGATATGAGCGGACCGCTTACGATAAAGTTGCGCGTGGCGGCACAGATGTGCGACGTATATATATGCGTTACGGCGGACGGGGAGGAGGTATATTCCCTGTTCAAGAGGGCGGTGGCTCCCGGAGAGATGGAGTATCTCACCCTTTCCGCGGAAAGGGCGGAGCGTTTGAGGAAAGCAGATAAGGTCATGGTTACGCTGAGGAAGAAGAGATGAAAGAGATGGTGTGTATAAGATGTCCCATAGGGTGCCGTCTGACGATAAGGCGGGAGGGCGAAGAGATACAAGTGTCCGGGAACGGCTGTCCGCGCGGCAGGGAATATGCCGTGACGGAGATGACAAGACCCGTGCGCACCTTTTCCGTGGCGGTCAGGGTTGCGGGCGGCGACAGGGGTGCGGTTGCCGTGCGCGTGAGTAAACCCGTGGAGAAGAGGTATATACAAGATATAGCTCGTATCGCCCGAACCTTGCTTATATCCGCTCCCGTGAGCGTAGGACAGATTGTGGTGAAAAACGTATGCGGCAGCGGCGCGGATCTCGTGGCGATAGCCGCCGTCGGATGTGAGAAAACGCTTTAATCAAGCGGTTAAGGCGGGATATAAAAGGGAAAGATATATGAAAAAGGAGGAGCAGGGGTGAAAAAATATATCTTGGCGCTGGATATAGGCACCACGTCTGCCAGGGCGGCGATATACGACAAAGACAGCAAACTTGTCGCGATAAGCTCCCGCCCCGTAAAGCAGATATATCCGCAAAACGGCTGGGTGGAGCAGGACCCGGAGGACATATGGAACGCCCAGATCGCGGCGGCGGGAGAAGCGCTGCAAAAGGCGGGGATAAGCGCGGAGGAGATAGCCGCCATAGGTATAGCCAATCAGCGCGAAACGGCGGTCATGTGGGACAGGCAGACGGGAAAGCCCGTGTACAACGCGATAGTATGGCAGTGCCGCCGTACCACGGGAATGTGCGAGAATATAAAGGAAGAGGGGCTGGAAGAGTATATCTACGAGCGCACCGGACTTAAAGCCGACCCGTATTTTACCGCCACGAAATTCCGCTGGATACTCGATAATGTGCCGCAGGCAGCCAAGCTGGCGGAGAGCGGCAGACTGCTGGCGGGCACGGTGGACAGCTTTCTCTTGTGGCGCTTGACCGGCGTGCACGCCACCGACTATACCAACGCTTCGCGCACCATGCTGATGGACATACACAAAAAGCAATGGTCGGAGGATTTGCTCAGACTGTTCGCCATTCCACGCTCCGCACTGGCGCAGATCCGTCCTTCCGGAGGGGAGTTCGGCACTACAAACCTGTTGGGCGCGCCCATACCCGTATGTGCCGCGGCGGGAGATCAGCAGGCGGCGCTTTTAGGTATGCTGTGCACGGAGGACGGGGACAGCAAGTGCACATACGGCACGGGTTGTTTTATGCTTATGAATACGGGCGCGCGCAACATCATCTCAAAACGCGGCTTGGTAACCACCTTAGCGGCGGGATTTGACGATTCTCCCGACTACGCCTTGGAAGGGTCCATGTTCTCCGCGGGCGCGGTGATGGGCTGGCTGAAAGACGGAATGCGGCTTATCCACGATGAAGGGGAGTGCGCGGACATTGCCCGCACGGTCAAGGATACGGGCGGGGTATATCTCGTGCCCGCATTCGTGGGCTTGGGCGCTCCGCACTGGGATAGCCGTGCCCGCGGCACGATAACCGGCATCACCCGCGCCACCACGCGCGAACATATGATCCGCGCGGCGGAAGAGTGCATCGCCTACCAGGTGCTGGACGTATTACGCGCCATTCAGGCGGATACGGGGATAAAGATTAAAAAACTCAACGCGGACGGAGGATTGAGCAACGACAACTTCATCATGCAGTTTCAGGCGGATATCGCCGGCATAACGGTGGAAAGACCGGTAATTCGCGAATCCACATCTCTGGGCGCGGCGTTTCTCGCCGGTATCGCCTGCGGTATGTGGAGCGGCATTTCCGACTGCAAAAAAGCCAAACAAACAGAACGCGTCTTTCTTCCCGCCATGGACAAAAAGACGCGCAGCGAATTGATTATCGGCTGGGAACACGCCGTAAGACAGGCGATGGAGCGGTAACCGAAAGAGGTTTCAATTACAAAGCGATAAA
>CALWRK010000089.1 GCA_944383935.1 uncultured Clostridia bacterium | reverse complement strand
ACTTCAAGGCAAAAAGGGATGCAACGTCACGTTGCCGCCCGCTTAAAGTGTTCGGGCGCGGTTGGGTAAAGGTACTTTTGCAAATTGCGATATAATCGGATAAAGAGCAGGCATACAACTTGCAAAAATAAGGAAAATCGAGGGCAGGTATGGAAATAATCCCCTATCGCAGTGAGTATAAGAGCGCATTTATCCGGCTGAATCTGGCGTGGTTGAACAGGTATTTTCATGTGGAAGAGAGGGATGAGGAGATGCTTCAAGGCGTGGAAGAATTCATCGAAAAGGGCGCAGCGGTCTATCTTGCCTTGGAGGGAAAAATGCCGGTTGCCGTATGTATGGTCATACCGCGCGGAGGCGGAGTGTGGGAGATATGTAAGCTGGCGGCGCATGAAGGGTATCGAAGGAGGGGCGCGGGCAGCGCGGTGCTGAGCGCCTGCATACGCCACGCGACCGAGCAAGGCGCAAAAAAGTTTGCGATAGCGTCCAACACCCGTCTTACCGCCGCCATGCGCTTGTATGAAAAGTTCGGATTCGTCCGCGTACCCCTCACCGAGGAATATATGGAATACGCGCGTAAACGTCTGTCTTGAAGCCGAGGCGGAGGATGTTCGCCTTGTAAAATAGCGAGTATCCGCACAGGGGCTGAAGGCGAGCAAAACGGCGTATTATAAAAAAACTCTTGCAATTTAATCGTTTGTATGCTATCATATCCGTATGGACGACAGTAGTAGCTCCGATCCAAGTAACGATAATAAGGAGAAAAAATAAGGTAAAAGCACTATCCGGAAGAAAAGGCGGATTGTGCTTTTTTGCATTTAATAAGAGGAATTTATATGAACATGGTCATTGCGGCATTAGTGCAGGTTTTGCTCATCGCGCTCAACGCGGTGTTCGCGGGCGCGGAGATAGCGGTCATCTCCGTGAACGAAACCAAGATGAAAAAGATGGCGGAAGAGGGCAACAAGCGCGCCAAGAGGCTGCTTTCGCTTACCAAGGACCAATCCAAGGTACTCTCAACCATACAGGTGGCTATCACCCTGGCGGGACTTTTGGGCAGCGCCTTTGCGGCGGACAGCTTTGCCGAACCCCTCGCAAACGCCATAATAGGGCTGGGAGTGACGAACGCGGGAGCACAGAGTGCGATAAACATCTTGTGCGTCATATTCATCACCATAATACTTGCTTTCTTCAATATAGTATTCGGAGAGATAATCCCTAAGCGCGTGGCTATGCGCAGGGCGGAGAAGATGGCTTTGGGCATATCGGGCGTCTTAAAGGCGGTATCGGTGGCATTCGCCCCCTTTGTGTGGCTGCTCACCGCCACGTCCAACGGTATTTTGCGCCTGTTCGGGATAAAGCCGGGAGAGGAGGATAATCCCGTCACGGAAGAAGAGATAGTGTTAATGGCGGAAGCGGGCAGCGAAGCGGGACATATAGCAGAATCGGAAACGGAGTTCATCCAAAACGTGTTTGACTTCAAGGACAAGACGGCGGGAGAAGCGTGCACTCACCGCAAGGATGTGGTGGCGGTATTCACCGGAGAGAGCGACAGGGAGTGGGAGGATACGATATACGGCACCCGTCACGGCTACTATCCCGTATGCGGAGAGGACATGGACGAAGTGGTGGGTATGCTGGATACGCGCGTATACTTTCGTCTGAAAGATAAGTCGCGCGAGAACGTGATGAAACAGGCGGTGCGTCCGGTATTTTTCGTGCACGAGAGTATGCCCGCGAACACCCTGTTTTTCAAGATGCAGACGGCGCGCGAACACGTTGCGATAGTGTTGGACGAGTTTGGCGGTATGGACGGTATCATCACCATCCGCGATCTTCTGGAACTGCTCGTGGGCGACATGACGGATAAGGACGAAAAGGACGAATACTCCGTAAAACAGCTGCCCGACGGAGGCTGGGAGCTTACAGGGCTTGTGCCTTTGGAAGAGGCGGAGGAGAAGATGGGCGTCACCTTCCCGGAAGAGTATAAGGAAGGATGCGAAACGGTGAGCGGCTATGTGTGCAATGTGCTGGGGTATGTGCCCGCAGACGGAGCCACCGCCTCGGCAAAGGACGGGGACATAGCCATAGACGTGACCAAGGTGGAAAAACACCGCATCACCGGAGTAATTTTGCATATGGAAAAATCAGCTATTGACGAGAGGGAGAATACGGAGTATAATGGGGTTGACCGCGGGGAAAACGCGGTAAAACAGGAGGATGAACAATGAAGGAACTCAAAGGCAGTAAGACCGAACAGAATCTGCTCACGGCGTTTGCCGGAGAATCGCAGGCGCGTAACAAATATACATTTTACGCTTCAAAGGCGAAGAAGGACGGATACGAACAGATAGCCGCCATCTTCGAAGAAACGGCGAATAACGAAAAGGAGCACGCCAAACTGTGGTTCAAGCTGCTTCACGGCGGCATACCCGACACCCTCGCCAACCTCGCGGACGCGGCGGCGGGAGAAAACTACGAGTGGACGGATATGTATTCGTCCTTTGCAAAGGAAGCCAAGGAAGAGGGCTTTGACTACATAGCCAAACTCTTTGAAGGAGTGGCGGCGATAGAAAAGCGCCACGAGGAGAGATACCGCAAACTGATAGAGAACATCGAGGGCGGGTTGGTATTTTCCCGCGACGGCGACATGATATGGGAATGCCGCAACTGCGGACATATCCACATAGGAAAATCTGCTCCCGAAGTGTGCCCCGTATGCGCCCATCCCAGAGCGTATTTCGAGCTGCATAAGACAAATCTGTAAGCAATAACTTTCAAAAAAGGCGCCCCTTTGAGGGCGCTTTTTTATGTCGTAAAATAAGAGGCGGCGTGCGGTTGCGTGCGGCGACAAATAAAAAGCGGAAATGTATAAAAAAGTTTACGACAAATGTTGAATTTTGCGGGCGAATTATGTTATCATGTAAACAGCGGGGAAATAAAGAAGCAAAAGAGGAAAGGAGGTTTACTTATGTCCGAAGAGATCAAAAAGCCCGAGGGCGAAGAACAGGCGGCTCAGGACGTCGTCGAACTCGCGTCACAAACGGACGAGAGCGAAAGTGCGGTTGCGTCGGATGGCGCGTCGGAGGGTGCGGCTGCGGAGGTTGCGGCTCCTTCACCCAAGAAAGGTTTTTGGGGGAAGGTAGACGGCTGGTTCGGCATAACAAAGAGCGGTTCGAACTTTAAGACGGAAACGCTCGCGGGCATCACCACATTCATGGCGATGGTGTATATCCTCATGGTGAATGCGGATATGTTCTCGGGCGTGATAACGGGCAGTGAAAACGCCTACGGCGCGGCGTATATTGCCACGGCGGTGGGCGCGATAGTGGGTACTTTCCTCATGTCATTTCTCGCCAAGATGCCGCTGGCGCAGGCGTCGGGTATGGGCATAAACGCCTTTATCGTGTTCACCCTGCTAAACGGCACGGGACTTACCTATGCAAACAGCATGGTATTCGTGCTTATAGACGGCGTTATCTTCCTGTTGCTCACGGTTACGGGATTGAGGCGCAAGATATTCGAAGCCATCCCCGCCGGAGTAAGGCACGCCATCCCGGTAGGTATAGGTCTTTTTATAGCCTTCATCGGCTTGCAGCAGGCGGGCGTAATAGTCAACGAAGACTCCACTTTGACCACGTTTGTGTCCTTCAACCTGCTGAACGATCCCTCCTTTGTGACGTACGGCGCGGGCACGGTGGGCGGCATACTTCCCGCCATAATCGCCCTGATCGGAGTGGTGGTTATAGCGGTGCTTTCCAAGAAAAACGTAAAAGGCGCGATACTGTGGGGACTTTTGGGCTCTGCGGTACTGTTCTACATCTTTGCAGGTATCGCCGTGGGCGCGGGCAGTCAAGGGGCGACGGATATGTTCAACAATATAAGTATGTCCAGCCCGTTCAGCGCATTCGAAGCGTGGGGAAAGGATTCCGTAGGCGCGGTGTTCTACGAAGGCTTTGACTTCTCCGCTTACCTGGCAGACCACAGCGGCGGCTCGCTCGCGGTTATACTTATAACCTCCGCGCTCTCGCTGTGCATGATAGATATGTTCGACACCATAGGCACCCTCTACGGCGCCTGCTCCAAGGGCAATCTGCTGGAAAAGGACGGCACTCCCATCCGCATGGAAAAGATGATGCTCGCCGACGCCATAGCCACTTGCACCGGCGCAATAGCGGGAACTTCCACCGTTACCACCTTTGTGGAATCTTCCTCCGGCGTGGTCGCGGGCGGCAGGACGGGCTTTACTTCCCTGATAACGGGCGTATGCTTCGTCATCGCCATGTTCCTAAGCCCCATCGCTCAGCTCATTCCCAGAAGCGCTACGGCAACAGCCCTCATTTGGGTGGGCGTGCTCATGATGAGCTCGGTGACCAAGGTTGATTGGAATGACGCCGCGGAAGCCATAGTCGCCTTTATGACGTTTATCACCATGCTGCTGGGATACTCCATATCTAAAGGTATAGGCATGGGTATCATCACCTACATCGTCATTCAAATCTGCACGGGCAAGATAAAGAAGATATCCATACCCACTTGGGCGATAGGGGTGATATTCTTGTTGACGTTCCTTTTAACTTAAATAGTTAAGCGAAAAATAAAATGGAAGAGGGTATCAAGGCTACAGGCCTTTGGTACCCTTTCATTTTTCGCTTTTTGCCGTATCAACGCGGGAGGCAAACGACTGATAGCGGCATCTTTTCGCCCGCTTTTGCACGATAACTTAGCACATACTCCCTCCTACAACAAACGACATATCGTGCAAAAATGGGCGGAAGGCACCCGCTTAAAGTGTTCTACCGGGGTCCGGTGCGGGTACGGGTATCCTTACATAGGTGTCTACGCGCAAAGAGATTTGCGGGGCAAATCTCCACGCGCCCTCTCGTCGCTTGCGGTGTGAGGGCTGCTTTTGGCGTGCGAATAGCTTCTGCGAAGAGAAAAAGCCTTGCGCTCCCTTACGGTCACTTCAAGGCTTTATAATTTCGCTAGCCAAAA
>CALWRK010000088.1 GCA_944383935.1 uncultured Clostridia bacterium | reverse complement strand
TGTGCGAGCTATCACGGCGATATCCTTCTCGCCGCCGCACGCCGCCAAAATCGCGGTGAGCGCAACTATCAGCGCTATCATTACCAAAATAACTTTCTTAGATGTCTTCATACAAACCTCCTGTGTTGTCAAATCCATTCTATCCCCTCGCCCCGCCCCCTTGCTATCACTCAAAGTAACCTCTTTGTAAGTTTTCTGTCAGGGAGCGGCAGCGGGGCGCTGTACCCCTAACCGGGAGCGTGGGACGCTCCACCCCCTGTCCGCCTTGAAAGGAACATAAAGGAATTCAAGGCGTTATATCCTTGCAAGGCGTGAGAGCGATAAAGTATAAATACATGAGAAGAAGCAGTAATCGCTACGAAGAGATTTTATATAATTTGGGCGTTCAAGGCGTTAAATCCTTGCACCGCATGGAAGCGATAAAGTTATAGATACATAATAAGAAGTGTAATTACTCCGATGAACTGCCTCGCTATAAAATCGAAATATTGATACAAGTTATAAAATATCCCGCTTTGGGATAAGGTTGCGCGAAAATTTTGCGGATAAAGCGATATCCTTATTATAATGGGTTGCCTACAATAGCGACTTTCCCTTAAATCTGCGTACAATAGCGACTTTCCCTTAATCGCGATGGTTTTTAAGGGAAAAGTCAATAGGCGTAAGGGAATAAGTTACTTTTCTATGGCGTTGAGGCGGGTATTCAGCTTTTCCACCATCTCTTCCGGGACGGAGTCGCCCAGCATGGAGATGATGCGCGTAACTTTCATGCCGCCCGCCATTTTCATCATGGCGTGGCTTACCTTGGGCATTCGCTTGCCGCGCGCGGCGAGATACTCCTCCGCCTCTTTAAGCACCTCCTCCACTAGGGCTTTGCCCTGAGCGTTTGCCATTATCTGCGCCAATTTGTCGTGTATGGAAAATTTGCCCTCCGGGGCGGGATATGCGGAAAATCTCTTCACTTCGTCATCTTCTCCGAGTTTTTTCTTTTTGGACGGATATATCTTGGCTTCCTCCCTGCAATCTCCCGCAGTGACAGTCACCCTAAGAGTGCGTTTTAGCGGCACTTCGAAGGTGAATACCTTGTCGCCCGTTTCGCTTCCCCACCTATCTTTCCCCACAAATAGTGTAACTTCGGGCAGATTGGAGTAAACCTTTATCGTGCACCTATCCCCCTCCGCCGCCCGTCTTTCTCCTCCGGCGATATGCACAAACGGCTCTTTGCTCCAATATGCCTTATAGAGGTAGAAGGAATCCTTCTTCACGCTCCTGTCGTAGGATACAAGACCCTTGTTGTTCATCCCCTTCACGCCGCCCTCGTTGCGGAATGCGGACGCGAAATCGAACATATTCCATATATGCGTCGCCCACAGCCACGGGCGCTCGGCTATTATCTTAGCCATCTGCTCGTGATATTCCGCCTGATATTCGAGCGAATAGTCGCCGCGGCGGGGGCAAAGGGAGTGCCTGCCCGCAATCCCCTCGCACCCGTATTCGGAAAGCCCCAAAGCCCTGTCCGGATATGCGGCGCGGAAGGCGTCCAGCCACTCGGCGTTGTCCTGCGTATCCCCCGTATACCAGCCGAAATAGTGATTGTAGGACGTCACATCCGCTGCTTTGCTCACCTCGGAGTCGGTATCCTCCGCGGTAAAGCACGCCTGTACGGTAAAGCGCCCGGGATCCAGCTCGCGGCATAGCGCACTCAGTTTTTTCAAAAGCGGAAGAGGATCTCCCTCCTGCATGGTGACTTCGTTGCCTATTCCCCAGCACACTACGCTCGGATGGTGATAGTTTTGCACTATCAGTTCTCTCATTTGAAGCAAAGCGTTCTCATCTCCCCCGTCGTATCTGCTTATAAAGGGGATTTCCGTCCATACGCATATGCCCTCTGCGTCGGCGAAATCGTATACCTGCGGCGCGTGCTGATAGTGCGCCAGGCGCAGAGTGTTCGCGCCCAACTCCTTGATAAGCTCGAAGTCGCGGCGGCGTTCTTCTCCGCTCACCGCCCAGCCGCTGCCCGCCCTGTCTTGGTGCATGGCTACGCCGCGCAGAGGCAGCCTTTTCCCGTTCAAAATAAACCCGTCCGCGTCCACAGCCGCCCTACGAATGCCGAATTTTATATTACGCTCATCCCACTTGCGTATTCCGTCCGTTATGGTGAGGCGCGCTTCATACATCAGCGGAGCCGCCTTTCCCTGCCAGATATGGGGAGAAGTGATGCGAAACACGGCGTGGGCGTTTTCGCACTCCGTCTGCATCTCGTCCGTCTTTTCTCCCAGACAGTAGAGGGCTATGTTCACTTTCAAATCCTTACGGGGGCGTGTTATATACGCCTTTACGTCCACGGTTGCGTCGCCGCTTTCGTTCAAGACGGGCGTTATCTTCACGCCGTCGCTGCCGAAATAGTCCAAATCAAAGCGCGTTTCTGACGCCGTTATCAAATTCACTCCCCTATACAGTCCGCCGAAGAAGGTGAAATCCGCCGTATGCGGATATATGCCCTGCCTGTCCGCGCTGTCCACGCGCACTTCTATCTCGTTTTCTCCGCTTTTAAGCAGTTTGGTGACGTTGAAGCGGAAGAGGGAAAAACCGCCCTCGTGGCTACCCGCAAGCGCCTTGTTCACATACACCTGCGCGCAGGAAAATGCCGCGCCGAATTCCAGGTAGTATTCCGCGCCTATGCACTTATACAGCGTAAAAGTCTTAGTATATATGCCCACGCCGCGCCTGTAATGTTCGCTCGTGCCGTCCTTGTCGTTCCAGGTATGCGGCAAATTCACCGTCTGTATATGAGTAAGTCCGCCTTCCAAGCGAAAGCGCCAGCCTATGTTCAAACTTTCCCTTTTCATACTGCCAGTATAACATAAAATGTCCGCTGGTTCAAGCAGGTTTTTTACCGTATCCGCTTCCGCAATTATTTATATTGTGCGTATTGCGGTTGCGTTTTACCGCCCGTTGTGATACGATAGTATCGGCGCGGGGAAATACGGGAGAAGGACGCGCCGCACATTATACCGCAAGTGCCGCCGCAAGGCGGACGGCTTTCGCACCGCGAAAGAACGCATACTCACATCGACCCGTATGAAATTTGATTTTGACAGAAAGGTTCTTACCGATATCGCCGCCAATTTCAGAGTGGGGGTTATAACCGACTCTCAGCTTTCCCCTTTCTTTTGGAAGAAGCACAACACCTTTGAGCGCAACCTGCGCCGCGCGTGCATGAGGATGGCGGCGCTAAAGCCGGATATACTTATCTTTGCCGGGGATATATGCAACATCGCCGCAAAGTGCGCCTACAAGCGGTTTATGTCCGCCTTAGAGAGCGCGTTTTCCGACAACCCGCCTTTTTTTGCGGTGATCATGGGCAATCACGACTACTTCCCCCGCCCCGAGATAGCCGCTCTTCGCAGGAAAAAATTCATAAAACAAACCTCTTTTCCCCCGTTTTGGCACTATGTGGCGGGCGGATATCACTTCATAGGCATATCCCCCGATTGCGGCAGCCTCAGGCGCGGTTATACGGAGGTGGCGGCTCAGCTCAAACACGAACTGGACAAGGCGGTGGCGGCAAGCGGAAAACGCCCCGTAACGCTTATCACCCACAACGCCGCGGAAAACACCGTGTACGGTTCGGACAGCTGGGGAGATAAGAGTCTGGACTTTTTGAACAACTACCCCACTCTGGTGCACATATCGGGACACCTGCACTATTCCATGCTGGACGAAAGGAGCATTCACATAGGAAACTTCATCTCCCTGGGCGCGCAATCCACCGCGTATGTGGAGATGGAAAAGGGTAAAGCCAATGGTTCGGTGCCTCCTATGGCTCACGACGCGGCAATGGGCTATATATTGGATTATTCCCCCGCGGGCATAGAGGTAAAGAGATATAACATGAACACGGGCGACGAGGAGAAAAAGTCCATGCGCCTGCATATCCCCTCCCAACTGGACGTTTGTACGCTTGAGGGCATAAAGAGGGAGAGAATTCTTCCCTCCGTGCCAGAGATGATAGCGGAAGAAGGCGTGTGCGAAGTGAACGGAAAACACACCTTTCTGGTGTTTGACAGGGGCAGGGACAAAGACTTTGTACACTCATATAAGGTGGTGTACGATACGGGCGCGGAGCAGCTGTACTATTCCGACTTCTACCGCGGACTTTCGCGCATCTCCCCCGTCATGCGGTTGGAGGTGTACGGTATGCCCGCCGGCACTTACAGCGCCGATGTGTATGCGATAAATTCGCAGGGCGCGATAAGCAAATCCGCCGTGCACATAAGCGACGTCAAGATCTTGAAAAAGCGCAGATATCCCCTGATGTTTGCGCCCGACGCGAGGTATCTATGAATATATATTCCTTTGAAGGTTACATCTTCGACTTGGACGGCACCCTCTTGGATTCCATGGAGGTGTGGCAGAAGATATACGCCCGCCCTTTTCGCGACGTGGGCATGAGTATGCCCAAAAATCTTCTGGAACAGATAAACCATTTGAGTCTGTCCGATTCCGCCCGCTTCACCGTGGAAAAAACAGGCATCCCTTTTTCTCCGCAAGAGCTGGCGGAGAGATGGGTAAAGACGGCGCAATGGGTGTACGCCCACGACATAGAGTTGAAAGACGGCGCCTACGAACTGCTCACCCGCCTGCACGGCATGGGTAAGAGGTTGGGCATAGCCACCGCCACGCCGCGCGGCATATTCGAGCCCTGTCTTGAACGCCACCGCATAGCGGAGCTGTTCATGTCCGCAACCAGCGTAGACGAAGTACCCAGAGGTAAGGGCTTCCCCGATATCTACCGCGAGGAAGCGCGCAGACTGGGACTTTCCGCCGGCGAGTGCGTGGTGTTTGAAGACAGCCACATGGGCGTGCGCGGCGCCAAGGACGGAGGCTTTACCGTAGTGGGCGTATACGATAAACAGTCTGCAAAATTCGCCAAGCAGATGCAAAAGGATTGCGATATGTATGTGTATTCGCTGGAGGAGCTATGATATAATTTTTTCAAGTCGCTATCGCTCGTCATAAAATTATGCCGACTTGAAAAAATCATATTAACCTTATCTCCCTCCCTT
>CALWRK010000087.1 GCA_944383935.1 uncultured Clostridia bacterium | reverse complement strand
AAGTACGCGGAAGAGGACAAGAAGCGCAAGGAGATGGTGGACGCGCGCAACGACGCCGACCAGATGATCTACGCCACGGAAAAGGCGATGGAAGAAGCGGGCGACAAGCTGAGCGAAGAGGACAAGAAGACGCTGGAAGAGTCTGTGAAGAAGGCGAAAGAAGAAGTAGCCAAAGCCACCGACGCAGAGGGCGTGAGAAAGGTGATAGAGGAGATGTCCAAGGAAAACGGACCTATCTTCACCAAGCTGTACCAGGCTCAGCAGGCAGAGCAGCAGAATAACGCGGGCGGCGACGGAAATACGAACTCTGGCGCCGGCGACGGTGACACGATAATCGACAACGATTGATATGGCAAAAGATCTGTATGAAACGCTGGGCGTAAACAAAGACGCTTCCGAAGAGGAGATAAAGAGCGCTTATCGCAAGATGGCGCTCAAGTATCACCCCGACAGGTACGCCTCCGCATCCGAACAGGAGAAGAAGGCGGCTGAGGAGAAGTTCAAGGAGATAAACCACGCCTACGAGGTACTCTCCGATAAGAACAAGCGCGCCAATTACGACCAATACGGCAGTGAGGACGGACCTCAGGGCTTCGGCGGCTTTGGCGGAAACGGCGGCGGAAGCGGTTTTTCGGGCGGCTTCGGCGCGGGCGGCGGCTTCGACGACATTCTAAGTTCCATCTTCGGCGGTTTCGGCGGAGGAGGGAGGCGCAATCCCAACGCGCCCGTGGATGGCGACGATATAACCATTCAAGTCACGCTCACCTTTAACGAGGCGTATTTCGGCGTGAAAAAGACGGTCAAGTTCTACCGCGACGACGAGTGCGCCGACTGTCATGGCAGCGGCGCCAAGGACGCAAGTTCGGTAAAGGTATGCCCCTACTGTCACGGCAGCGGTTACGTCACGCAGACGCAGCGCACCATGTTCGGCACCCAGACGGTGCGCACGGTGTGCTCCAACTGCGGCGGCAAGGGCAGAGTGGTCACGGATAAGTGTAAGACTTGCCGCGGCGCAGGCTATGTGAGGCGCGAAGTGAGCAAGACCTTGGACATACCCGCCGGCGTGGACAGAGGTACGCGCATGACCATCCGCTACGAGGGTAACTGCGGCAGAAACGGCGGTCAGAAAGGCAATCTCGTGATTGTGTTCGACGTGCAGCCTAGTCCCGTGTACAAGAGGATAGACAACGACCTGTATATGGATCAGCACATCACATTCTTCGACGCGGCGGCGGGTTGCGAGATAGAGCTGGACACCATGAAGGGACCCACGCGGCTGAAAATTCCCGAGGCGGTTCAAAACGGCACCAAGATAAGAATAAAGGGGTATGGCATGAAGATACTCAAACGGGAGGCATACGGCGACTTGTATGTGACCGTAAAGGTGGATACCCCCAGAAATCTGGACAGGAAACAGCTGAAAATCCTCAAAGAATTTGACGAGAGCCTCAAAGACGGACAGCGCCCCAGGTACAACAAGAGCAAATAGTACGCCGCGCGAGCGGGAAACAAGCTGTATAGGCGCAAATAAAAGATGGCGGGGAAGGGATACTCCTTCCCCGTTTTTGTATGCAAATCACTTTATTTACCTCGTGAAATTTAGTATAATGTGCTTGGGTGAACTATGAAAGTAAAGCAGATAACCGTTTATACCACCACCGCCGCAGGCGAACTCGTGGCGGACATCCTCTTCGATATAGGCTGTGAGGGAGTGACCATTTACGACAGCTCCGATTTCGCCGCGCTCCTGTCTTCCGATGTGATATGGGACTATGTGGACGAAAGCGCCTTGAAGCCCGACCCCGTGGTGCGAGTCGTGGGCTGTGTGGCGGAGGAGGAGTCCTTGACTCGGCTGAACGAACTTTTGGACAATTTGAAGAAAAACTGCCCCTTCGAAACGGGAAGTTTGGAGATAAGCTGCAACGTCGTAGACGCCGACAGGTGGGCGGAGGAGTGGAAAAAGTACTACGCTCCCCAGCACTACGGCAGACTTACCGTCGTGCCTGAGTGGATAGATTACAAACCCAAAGAGGGGGAGATAATCGTAAAGATGGACCCCGGCATGGCGTTCGGCACGGGAGAACACGAGAGCACGCGCATATGCCTCACCCTCTTGGAACAGGTGATAAAGGGCGGGGAAAGAGTGATAGACGTGGGCTGCGGCAGCGGGATCCTCGCGGCGGCGGCGCTCAAAGCAGGCGCGAGCCATGCCGACGCGTGCGACATAGATCCCGTGGCGGTGAAAGCTGCCGTGGAGAACGCAGCGCGTAACGGCGTAGACGTGCGCGTAGTTCAAGGTTCGATAGACGACTGTGCGCGCGGCGAGTACGACGTCATACTCGCGAACATAACCGCAGACGTGCTCATCGCTATGAAAGAGAAGTTCAAGCGGCATATAAAGGAGGGCGGCGCGCTCATAATGTCGGGCGTGATAAATTCGCGCACCTCTCAGGTGGAAGAGGAGATATCCTCCGCGGGCTTTACCTTGGAAAAGAAGATGATCGACGGAGAGTGGACGGGGTATTTATGGAGATAAAGAGGTTTTACGCCGTATTCGGCGCCGCGCCGGACACACTTATCGTGGAGGGGGAAGAACTGTATCATTTGGCAAAAGTGCTCAGATATAAGCCGGGATATAAGGCGATAGCCTGCACGGGCGACGGAAATGAGTATATGTGCGTCGTGGAGAGCGTGGATAAGGAGCGCGCGGTGCTCAAAGCGGAATCCGTCCGCAAGTGCGAGGGGGATCCCACTTTCGACGTCACCCTCTTTCAATCCCTGCCCAAAGCGGCAAAGACGGAGTTTATTGTGCAAAAGGCGGTGGAGCTTGGCGCAAAGCGCATAGTATTCTTCTCGTCGAAGTACAGCGCGGACGAAAAGCTCAACCTGCGCCGTGCGGAGAAGATAGCCATGGAAGCGTGCAAGCAGTGCGGAAGGAGCGCGGCGATCGAGATATCTTTTGAAGAAGGGCTGGACAAGGTGCTGGATATGTGCGGCGGCGAGCTTACCGTAATGCCGTATGAGCGTGCCGTGTCGGGAGATATGCACTCCGCCATGCGGGGGAGCAGCGGGGGCGTGAATGTGATAATAGGCAGCGAGGGCGGCTTTTCCGAAGAAGAAGCGGAGCTTGCTTCATCGCGCGGAGCAAAGCTGATATCCCTGGGCAAGCGCATTTTGAGGTGCGAAACGGCGGCTCTCGTCGCGCTCGCGCTCGTGCAGTACGAAAGGGGGCAGTTGGGCGCATGAAGGCGGTGGTGTACAACTTGGGCTGTAAGGTGAACAAGTACGAATGCGACTGCCTTGCGCATATGCTCGCGGAAAGGGGATATGAAGTTTCGGAAAATTTGGAGCGGGCGGATATATACATCATAAACACCTGCGCGGTCACGGGGGAGGCGGAACGCAAGTCCCGTCAGTGCGTGGCGCGTTGCCGTAAATTCAATAAGGACGCACAGATAATCATAATGGGCTGCGCTTCTCAAAACAATCCCGAACCGTTTGCAAAACTCGAACAAGTCACATATGTCACGGGTATAGCGGGAAAGGAAAAAGTGCCCGAGAATTTAGGGTGCAAGGAGGTAAAAATTTCACCCCTGCCCACTATTTTCGACGGTCCTACCCATCCCAAGCCCTCGCGTACCCGCGCCTATGTAAAGGTGCAGGACGGATGCGACCGCTTTTGCTCGTACTGCCTTATTCCCTATCTGCGCGGCAGGAGTCGTTCGCGCCCGACAGCCGAGTGTGCGGCAGAGTGCGAATGGCTGGCGGAGCATACGGGAGAGATAGTGCTTACCGGAATAGATCTTTCCTCCTACGGCAAGGGCATAGGCGGAAGTCTTGCCGATTTACTGTGTTCGCTCAAAGATATATCCTGCCGCATACGGCTGGGGTCGCTGGAAGTCGGGGTGATAAGCGAGGAGTTTTTGACCGCCTGTAAAGGTTTGAAGGACTTTTGTCCGCAGTTTCACCTGTCGTTGCAGAGCGGCAGCGATGAGGTGCTCAAAGCGATGAACAGGCACTACACCTGCGAAGAATACGCCGCAAAGGTTGAGCTTATCCGCAGATATTTTCCCCGAGCGGGCATAACCACCGACCTCATATGCGGTTTCCCTGCAGAGGGAGAGGAAGAGTTTGAACGTTCTTTGGAATTTGCCCGCCGCATCCGCTTTTCGCGTATGCATATATTCGGCTATTCTCCCCGAGCGGGCACGGTTGCGGCAAAGAGGTATAAGCCGCTTGCGCCCGCCGTGGTAAAAGGCAGGGTGGCGCGCGCGGAGAAAGTGGCTGCCGAACTTGCATCCGACTACATATCTTCGCTTTGCAATCAGACGTTGAGCGTGCTGTTTGAAGAAGAGGACGGGGAATATGCCGCAGGTTGGAGCGGAGAATATATCCGCTGTTATTGCAGGGAGGGCAAGGTAAATTGCGAGATGAGCGTGCGCGTTTGCTCCCCCTACAAGGACGGAGTTTTATGCGAGATTATAAATTAGGAGGATATTATGGAGGACTGCATTTTCTGCAAGATAATAAGGGGAGAGATTCCCTCTTACAAGATCTATGAGGACGACAAGACGTACGCCTTTTTGGACATAGCCGACGACTACGAGGGGCACACGCTGGTGATTCCCAAGGAGCATTGCGTAAACGTGCTGGATTGTCCCAAGGACGTGATGGCGGCGGTTATGGACGCCGTGCAAAAGATATGCCGCCATTATGTGGAGGAGTGCGGCTACGAGGGCGTAAACCTCGCCAACTGTTCGGGAGCGGAAGCCCAGCAGAGCGTATTCCACTTTCATATGCACATCATTCCCAGGCGGCACGCCGACGGAGTGGATATGTTCCCCGGTAAAAAACAGCTGGGTCAGAACTTCCGAGAGATGGCTGAGAAACTGGCGCTTCCACAGCGGTAAAGGCAAAAATTCCGTTCAAAAAATCGTTTAATCGGTTGACAAAGGGGTTGTCAAGCCGTATAATGTAAAGGCAAATTTGAATCCGAATGCGGAAAGGAGGTGAGTGTATGTCTACCGTTAAAGTCGGCGAAAACGAATCGGTCGATAGCGCCATCAGGCGTTTTAAGCGCAAGTGCTCGCGTGACGGCATCATCGGAGAACTCCGCAAGAGAGAGGCTTATGAAAAGCCCAGCGTAAAGCGCAAGAAAAAAGCCGA
>CALWRK010000086.1 GCA_944383935.1 uncultured Clostridia bacterium | reverse complement strand
AGCCCTTCGCACTCCTCGGCTGCCCTTTCCGGAGTTACGCCCTCCGCCGCCGCCAGGATGGTGAGCAGGTTGGATACCCCAGGCTTGTTCTCCGGATCGTAGGCGATGACCGCCTCGCTGTCCGTAACGGCGCGCTTGAACTTTTTCACTATCTCCTCTTCGCTGTCCAAAACGTTTATCCTGCCCATAGGATTGGGGTCGGATTTGCTCATCTTGGCAAGCGGATCGGTTAGGCTCATTATCTTTGCGCCCGCTTTCCCCAGCTTGGCTTCGGGCACTTTGAAAGTGTCGCCGTATATGTTATTGAAGCGAATGGCTATATCGCGCGTTATTTCAAGGTGTTGCACCTGGTCTATACCCACGGGCACGAGGTCGGTGTCGTATAGCAGAATGTCCGCCGCCATGAGCACGGGATAGTCCATAAGCCCCATATTTACGTTATCTGCGTGTTTTGCAGATTTATCCTTAAACTGCGTCATACGCGTCATCTCTCCGACGTATGTATAGCAGTTGAGTACCCACGCCAGCTGGGTGTGCGCAGGCACATGGGACTGCACATACAGTATATTCTTCTTTTCGTCCAAACCGAACGCCAAGAACTGCGCGAGCAAAGACAGCGTACTGTTCTCCACTTCTTCCCTGGGACGCCTGATGGTCAGCGAATGCAAGTCGGCGACGGCGAATATGCAGTCGTTTCCCTCCTCCGCCTGAAATTTGAGCCAATTATTTACCGCGCCCAGGTAGTTTCCCAGCGTGAGCTGGCTGGTGGGTTGCACGGCGCTGTATATCACTTTTTTAGTCGTATTTGCCATCTTGACGCCTCGTATACTTTAAGCAGTATATCAAGTATATCATAACAGATGTAAAAAGTAAACAGCCCGCCGCCTATTTGTCCTGTAATATTTTTGTATGACGGAAAATGGCGCGTAATTCCCCCCCCCTTTTGCCGCAAAAAGACCCCGAAGCCGCGCTCCGAGGTCCTTTTATGTAACAATTCTTAAATCAGTATACCAAATCCAGCAGACCGCATCCGCCGTCCGCCCTGCGATATACCACATTGACCATGCCCGTTTCTCCGTTCAAGAATACGAAGAAGGTGTGATCGACCAAATCCATCTCCGCAATGGCTTCTTCCACAGTCATCTTGTGCAGGGAGAAGGTCTTTGTACGCACTATCTTGTCTGCTGGCACCTCCTGCTTTTCGGGCGCGGGGATCTCGTCTATCGCCGACTGCTTTATCTTCTTGCCCAGCTTGGTGCGATATTTGCGTATTTGCCCTTCTATCTTGGGCAGCGCCAGATCTATGTTGTTATACATATTATCCGATATGACTTCACTGCGCACGATGTTGTTACCCGCAAAGAATATGGTAACTTCCATGCCGTACTTTTCCTTTCCGATCTGTTTGAGTGCGATCTTCATTTTTGCATCGTCGTCAAAGTAACGCGAGAACTTCTCCACCTTGCCTTCTATGACGCTTTTGAGATGATCGGACGCTTTGTAATTTTTGGAAATGATTTCAAGTTTCATAATAAAAGCCTCCTTTTTTGAGGTTTCCCCTCTTGTAATAACATTATATCATATATTTTTTCGCAAATAAAGAGGCAAACGGAGTAATTTACAAATTTTTAACTTTGTTTATGCCTATTCTTTACTTTCGCCCCTTCCGCGCCCACTCCGATATAGGCGAAGATGAGTAGCATTATCAGCGTGAGCACCGCCGCGCAGATAAGATATGCAGGGAGGAGGTAGACGAGCCAAATCAAGTACTCCATCGCCCACGAAAGCAAGGTCGCGAATATCAAAACGACTACCACCGCCGCCGCTGCCGTGATTATCGCCGAAACAGCAAGCGCGCGACAAACTATCGCAAGCGTTTCAAACAGTATGAGTTTTCGCCTGTCTTTGGCGGTGATGCCCATCTTTTCCATCATATCCAAAAAGTTTTTGCGTTTACGCAGGTTAAAAGCGGCTGCGCCCGAATAATTCACTATGCAAGTGACCAGCGAGATTATACCCAACGTGCCCAACGCCGCACATATCATATCCACCACGGATATGGTTTCCGCCGTCTTGTCAAGGCTTCGGGAATATACATGGAGGTTGTGCTCTCCGAACTTATCGTCGTACATCTTATGCATACCGAGTGCAGAGGCAAAATCATCGTATTGCACAAAAGTGACCGTTTGCGGGAAAGAACTCAGTCCGTCCAAATCGCTGTCCGCAGGGTAGAAAAAGTTTTCCGTGCCCGCGGTGAAAAACAGCGCCCTGCCCTGCCTTGCGCATTCTAGAGAATAGTTTACATAGTCGGCAGAAGGATAGGTGAACACATAGCCCGTCTTTTTGTCGCCGTTTGAGGTATATATCTGTTGCACGGAATATTTGGGGATATTCACTTCCCCTCCCGGCATGACAAAGGAGTCCCTCTTTATCCAGATATAGGCGTCCTTTGCCGTTACGTTATTCAAGCCGTAGTATTCCTTACTTATTATACCCGCTATCTCAAAGTCCGTAAAAATGCGCACCTCTCCAGTGAGCGCGTATTCCTCCCCCTTTTCCGTCATGATATGAGGGTTGTCATATACAGTATCGTTATCCGCGATGTTCGTCATGTCAAAGATGGCGGCGCCGTCAAAGTTTAACGAAATGCTCGCCCTCTTGCCCAACACTCCCGCATCCAACCCCAGCGTTTCCAAGAGAGGTTCGGCGATGTATATCTCCGCGGTATTTTGAGAAAAACCGTCCCCGATTATCACCTCTCCCTGCACGCATTCGTCGATAATTGGGAGATACTCCTCCACCGCCTTCATCGTTAGAGGAACGGTATAGTCCAAACTCTCGCCGTATTCCTTGCCGTCCACCTTGAAAGAGAGCAGACCTTTTACAAAAGAGTTATAGTTTACCACGAGGGACGTTATGCCTGTATCGCCGAGAAATTCCCTCGCCTCACTCTCCCTTATCGCGCCGCCCGTCATGACGTCCGCACCCATTTCCCCGTAAACGTAGAGGTCGTCGGGTATGGTGTAATAGCTGAAAATGCGGTCGCTTTTCTTTTCGGCGGCGGGAGAGTACACCTGCGCATATATCCCCAAGAGAAGCCCTACAACGGGAATGAGCAGCACAAGCCCGAGCGCCATGGTGACGGCAGTGCGCCTGCCCGCACGACTGCGCGCCCTAAGCAATGCCAGCTGCCAAATGTCGCGCGCCCTCATAGCTCACTCCTCACAACGCTCAGCAAATTCTTCTTGCTCAGCACTTTTTGGAGGGTCAGGATAAAATACAGCGCCACCGCCGCCGCCAGCGCCACGGCGTAGACTATCCCCGCCCACCACAGCCGGACCACAACTCCGCCGCCCGCCGTAAGCATGAATCGGGACATGACCGCCCCAGCCAAAGCCGCGCTCACTCCGGCGAGCGCCGCGCTCAATCCCACGGCTGCCAACGCGGCGATAAACACGCACGCCATAGTTTCGAGCATTGCTATCACTCCCACATCCCTGCGCCTTATGCCCATACATGAGAGCATGGCGAAAAAGCCGATGTTGTCATATATCCCTACGACTGCATTGTTGCGCAAGACGCTGAGCAAAAGAAGTGTAAAAAACACCGCGGCTGCGGCGAATACGGCGGCAAAAATGCCGCTTATCAAGTTTATATCGCGATAATATGACGCCAGCTCGCTGTGCAATATGCCAAGATTATCCGCGTCTATCCGCCCTTCTATGCGCGAAATCGCCGCGGAGAACTCGCCCGCTTCCTCATAAGAGCCGCGCTCCAATATAACGTTGAACTCCACATTCAGCATCAAAAGTCCCATGCGTACCATATCTTCTTCAAGGGCGTAAACTTCGCTATCTCCGTCCACTATGCCCGCTATGGTAAATCTATCTTCCGTATATCCGCTGTCTATATTTATGCTGCTGCCCACGCCCATTCCGTATCTGCCTATATAGGCGGCGGCTTGTTCGCTTATCCAAATGTTGCCGCTGCCCGCTTCTTCTCCGCTTCCTTGCAGGACAGGGAGAGTGCCGTCCATGACTTCGGGAAAGATGATGCTACCCATAAACCGCACCCCATTCCGCCTTTCGCTCACGTCGGTTTCCACCTGCCACGACTCGCCCAGTTCCTCCTGCACAAGCGCTATATCCTCCCGCGTGATAAACCTATTCTCCTTCACGCCGTCATTTCCTTTATATAACGTGATACATGAAAGACCTACTGCGGTCTTGCCCCCGCTTAGGTCGATGTAAGCCTCCACCTCTCGTTCGCCCGTGGCAACCACGGACGCCGACGCGTTTATCAGTATGAATATAAGCAAGATGAGCAGCATAGAATACGCCGTTATTATGACAAATCGCGCCTTGTGCTTTCTCAGATAGTTTGCGCTGAATTTCAGCATATCGGAAAATTTCACTCTGTCACCCTGCCGTCCTTCAAATTAACCGTCCTGTCGCACACTCCCGCGTGCTGCATATTATGCGTAACCACTACCACAGTCACTCCCTTTTTTGTAAGTTCGCGGAAAGTCCGCATAACCGCCTCCCCGTTTTCCGAATCCAAATTGCCCGTGGGTTCGTCTGCCAAAATCAACTCCGCTCCTCCCGCAAGCGCCCTTGCGATACATACCCTCTGTTTTTGCCCTCCGGACAGTTGCGTAACCAAAAAATCCGCTTTCTCCTTTAAGCCCATCTCTTCCAGCGCGCTCATCGCCCTCTTGCGCCGCTCCTCCTTGTCTACGCCTTGCAGCATGAGCGGTATTTCCACATTCACCAATACGGAAAAATCCTCTTCCAAATAAAATCCCTGAAATACAAACCCCAAATGCTTGCGCCTGAATGCCGCGGCTTTCTCTCCGCTCAACCGAGAGATCTCCTCGCTGCCCACGAAAATCCGCCCCTTTGTGGGCGTATCCAGCGCTCCTATCAGATTCAAAAGCGTACTCTTTCCGCTGCCGCTCTCCCCGGTTATCGCAAGCAGCTCCCCGTCTTGAATGGTCAAATTCACATCGTCCAGCGCCCTTACCTCGCTCGCGCTTCCTTCATTGTAAATCTTCGTCACGCCTTCAATCCTTACCATATATTTCCCTGCCGAATAACTTTTTCTTTATTATAACATATCTCCCGGCGGTGTCAACCCCCTCATCTCTTCCGCCGCCATGCCGCTCAAAATCCCCTCTTTCGCATTTTCATCCCAAAAATTGCCGCAACTTATCAATATCGTTTGACATCGCCGCCTTGCGGTGCTAAAATAATCTCTGCCGTGGGGATATGGCTCAGCTGGTAGAGCGATGCGTTCGCAACGCATAGGCCACGGGTTCGAGTCCCGTTATC
>CALWRK010000085.1 GCA_944383935.1 uncultured Clostridia bacterium | reverse complement strand
AAGTTCTTCACCGGCGAGCCTGTACCGATCAGCGCATTCATCTTCGGCGGACGCCGCGCTAAGACCGCTCCGCTCGTATACGAGGCTAAGAATTGGGACAACGGCGTGTTCGTAGGCTCCATAATGGCTTCCGAAACCACCGCGGCCGCTTCCGGCGCAGTGGGCGTGGTAAGGCGCGATCCTATGGCTATGCTGCCTTTCTGCGGCTACAACATGGGCGACTACTTCCAGCACTGGTTGGACATCGGCAAGAATGTAGAGCCTTCCAAGCAGCCCAAGTTCTTCAACGTCAACTGGTTCAGGACGGACGAGAACGGACACTTTATCTGGCCCGGTTTCGGCGACAACCTGCGCGTGCTCGACTGGATGCTCAAGAGAATAGACGGCGAAGCAGACGCTGTGGAAACCGCCATCGGCTACATTCCCAAGGCTGAGGATATCAATATCGAAGGCTTGAAGGACGTAACCGTGGACACCGTAAAGGATCTGCTTTCCATCGACAAGCAGGCATGGCTTGAAGACTGCGAAGGCATCAAGGCGTTCTATTCCAAGTTCGACGAATACGGCACTCTGCCCAAGGAGCTTGCCGACATGGAACAGCAGCTTGAAGCAAACTTGAAGAAGTAATTCTTTGAAATTCCGTAAACAAAGCTCTTCTCGCGAAAGCGGGAGGAGCTTTTTTAATCATCGAAATACCCAATGTCTGGCTGTAAATATGCTGAGGGCAATGCAAAACAGGTGCATTCGGCGCAATATTTTGTTATAATGTTTTCACTAATCACGGGAGAGATACATGAAAAGGTTTATCAAATGTATTGCGGCGGTTTTACTGCTTGTTGCTATGCTGACGGGCGCATTTGCCGCTTGTGCTGAGCAAGAGGAAACGACAGTTCCGCCCGAGCAGGAACAGGGCGGAGAGAGCGGAGGGGAAACTTCCGCCGAAGTGTGGGAGCAGTGGGAGGACGCGCCGTATGAGGTGCAGGGCGCGGTCTTATCCGAAGTGGGATACCGCGCGGAATATTTGGGGAATGTGAGCCGCACTAAACCGCAGGTATCAAACGGAGGGTTGCCGCAGTATCCTTCTTACGGGATAACGCTTTCTTTGAGCACGGAAGAAAGACAGGCTGTCATAGCCGAGAATAACAGGCTGAATGCGTCGGCGAGCACATACACTTCCATGGACGCAAACGGCAATCTCTACCTCAACGGACGCGCCACCGGGGAGAAACTGTATAAGCACAGCGCCTCTGTCGGGCTGTATGAGGGGGATGTATCCGACGAGGAACAGGCGGTTATCAAGCAGATAACCATCACTCCGCGCAGCAGGGGCAATCACATCACCGGTTTATATGCGCCGGCGGGAGAGGTTATCACCTTGGAGATGAGCGATGAGGACTTGGCAAAGACGGGCGGCATAAAGGTTACGGTAGGGCAGGTGTTTTCCAACGGCACCGCGAACAACATCTGGGCGGCGCGCGAACTGAACAGAATGCCCAATTTGGCAAATACCATGACCATAAGCGAGAATATCGGATATTTCGGGTCTTTTCTGGGCGGTCCCATATATATAGAGCCGGTGAATAAAGAAGAGAGGTTCACCGTGACCATATCGGGAGCGGTAAACTACTCGCACTATATATACGGCTATACCACGCGCGAGGAGTTTGAGCGCAATGCCGACTCTTCCGCGCCTTACTTTGATTTGGAGGTGTGGTATGACGGGGTGCGCCATTCCGGTCCCGCGAGCAGGGCGGAGCAGTTCGACTACGGGCAACTCACCGATGCGGCGGAGTTGTGGCAGAAGATAGCGCTGGTGTCAAACAAGGTGCCGGCGGGCAATCCCTCCGAAGATACGGGGATAACATTTTTGTACGATCCATTTGTGGCGGCGGGGTCCATGGTGGCGTTTGTGGGACATTACGGCACCAACTGTCCGTTGCAGGCGATGGCGGCGGCGCTGGACGCACACACTGCAACCACTAATCCGAGCGGCAACTTTTGGGGAGTGCTGCACGAGTATAACCACAATTACCAGAACTTCGGCATGGAGTACGCCGATTACGGCGGCGCCACAAACGAGGTGACCAATAACGTGGTGAACATAGCGGAGTACACTCTCTTCACCTCCGTGTCCTCACTTCGCACGGCGGCGGGTGCAAACGGCGGCAATTATGCGGACGGATGGAGCAGATATACCAATCCCGAATGGACGCTGCGTCAAACCTTGGCGGCGGCGGGAAGCAGAAATGCCGCGCTCGATACCTATGTAAATCTCATACACTCTTTCGGACAGGATATAGTCATAAAGAGTACAAATGTAACCGCTCGAAACAGCGATGAGGCGTGGTTTGCTTCTGTGAGCGAGAATACGGGATACGACATGAGTTACTATATGGGCGAACTCTTGCAGGCGAACATATCCGAAGAAATGGCGGAGGAATATGCGGGAGGGGATATGTATGTTCCCGTAGCCAGCGTATACCAGACGGGCGCAAGTTACTTCATGGACGGAGTTAGATATTACAGCAAAACCGCTCAACCGTATGTGATTCAGGAAGGGGAGACATATACGATGGATTTCAATGAAAATCTAGTCGTACCCGAGGGGTTTTCGTGGAGAATAAAGTCCTTTACAAACCCCTCTTCCGGCAGTATTCAAAGGACGGCGGAGAACGTATATACCTATACGCCCGGAGAGGAAAAATATTCGGGCAAGATGTATCTCACACTGCAAATAACCAAGGATGACGGCGCGTTTGACGTGCGCGATACTGAGTTGGTCATAGAGTTGTGCCAGGGGCAGTTGAAGAAAGATATGCTCACGCGCACGGTGTATACCTATTCTGCGGACAAGATGTATGCGGACGCGCAGCAGGCATATGAAGCCGACTTTTCCGGCTATACCTCAGTATACACGGAAGACAACGTCAATCGCGTGCAGAACGGGAACTTCGAGATATGGGAACCTCAGCCCGCCGACAACGCGGTAATGGTGGTGGAAGGCAAGTATATCGTTCCCTCCGACGGGAAATATCGCTTTGCGCTGCGCGGCAGACAGAACGCGGCGATGTATATCTCCGTGGGCGGAGGGGGGTACTCCCTCTGCGGGGTGCAAAAGAACGGCAGCGGCGCCGACTATTACTTGAACGACGCGAACACATATTCCGACTTCACCCTCACTGCGGGCGAACAGGTGTATATCAAAGCGGTGCTTTTAGTGAAGAGCGGAGGCGCGCAGGCGCCCTACATCGGCGTAGGCGTGGGAAAATTCGATGAGAGCGGAGGCGTGAACATAAGTCATATGAGCGCGGTGCGCACATCTTATAATCCGGAGGAAGAAGATATCAGCCTTCCCTATCTGTATAAGCCGCAATACACCTACCGCCATGACGAAGTATTCGATGTATCTCAGACGCTCATCTCGTTTAAGTATTCCGCGTGGGACGAAAGTTACGCCATAGGCAACCTCTTCGACGAGGACGATACCAACTTCATCCACTCGGACAGGACGAGCATATCGGAAGAAAATCCCTTTGAGATAGTCGTATCTCTGGGACAGTCGGTGCGTGCAAACGCCTTTACGATATACGGCGAATCTAGCCGTCAATATCAGCCAAAGGACTTCAAACTGTACGGAGGAAGCAGCGAATCCGATTTGACCCTGCTTGCGGACGTGAAGGACGCGCCGCGCAGCGGAATAAACGTTACCGTGATGTTCCCAGAGAGGGAAATAAGCTGCTATAAGTTGGTGGTAACGGACACATATGCGGAAAATCAGTCGAGTAAATATATAGCTTTCCGCTATACCGCCTTCTCCTTTTCCCTGGGCGAGGGGGAGTGGATTTCTCCCGCAGACGAGATGTTCACCTATCGCGGAGAGTGGAGCGAAGTTCCCGGAGCTTCGTTCGGGAAGCTGATGAGGGCGGATAACGGCAGCGTAACTTTCACCACAGATAAAACTTTTGCCGTTATCGGTGGCGGAGAGTGGCAGGTATATATAGACGGCGTAAAGACGGACGGGAACACCTCCGACGCATTCATATATATCTCTCCCGATTCGGACGGCGAGCGCGAAGTCACGATAGGGTCGGATAAGGGCGCGTATATAGACAGCATAGTCCTGTTTGGATAATGCAACGGCGCTCTCGGTTGATTTGTAGGACAAGAAAAGACGAGCCGCAAGGCTCGTCCTTTTTATCATATCGGAAATGAAATTACTTTATCACGCGCACTTTAATCACGCCCTTTACTTTTTCAAGCGCGGCGGAGCAGTCTTCTCCGTCCGCCACGATATAGGCGTATTCGCCGCGGGTGGCGGTCTTGCTCTCTCCGCTCACAACTTTGAGCGCGGCGGGGAGCGCGTCCGCTTTTACGAGGGCGGTTATCCTCACCTTGCCGGCGGGCTTTGCGCCGGGGTTGAGGCAGGGGAAATTGACGGAGTTGACGACGACGCCCTGTTCGATATAGTCCTTCAATTCCTTAGCGGCCATCACCGCGCAGTTATCCTCCGCTTCGGGAGTGGACGCGCCCAGGTGGGGAATGGTGATTATGCCTTCCACGCCGATGAGCTTATTGTTGGGCAGGTCGGTGACCACCCTGTCCAGCTTGCCCGACTTGACGGCTTCGATAACGTCGTCGTCTATAAATAGGTCGCCGCGCGCGCAGTTGATTATCACCGCGCCGTCTTTCATCTTGGCGATGGAGTCCTTGTTTATGCAACCCTTTGTCTGAGGTGTAGAGGGAACGTGCAAGGTGATGTAATCGGAAGCGGCGTAGAGCGCGTCGAGGTCGGACACCGTCTTGACTCTGCCATCCAGCTTTTGAGCGAGGGCGGGAGAGAGGTAGGGGTCGTAGCCCACCACGTTCATGCCGAGCGAGAGGGCGGCGTCGCTGACCAGTCTGCCTATCGCGCCGAGGCCGACTATACCCAAGGTCTTGCCCAGAATCTCTCTGCCTACGAACGCCTTTTTGCCCTTTTCCACCGCTTTGGCGACGTCCTCGCCGCCCAAGGATTGCACCCAATTTATGCCGCGCACTATCTTGCGGGAGGCGATGATGAGCGCGCCGATGACCAGCTCCTTCACCGCGTTGGCGTTTGCGCCCGGGGTGTTGAACACGCATACGCCCATATCCAGCATCTTATCTAGCGGAATGTTGTTCACGCCCGCGCCCGCACGCGCCACGGCTATCACGCTTTCGGGGAGTGCGTACTCGTGCATATTCGCGCTGCGCACCAAGATCGCAATCGGTGCGGCGGCGCTGTCGGAAACGGAATAGTTATCTGCGGTGAGGATATCTCCCACCAAAGGGGAGATGGCGTTTAATTTCAAAATTTCCATATTCTACCTCAGCCGTTCTTTCTTTCGAATTCTTTCATGAACTCGATGAGGGAGGTGATG
>CALWRK010000084.1 GCA_944383935.1 uncultured Clostridia bacterium | reverse complement strand
ATAGCTTGCCTTTTTTCATTGCTATGAACTTCCGAAAACTCTCACTATTCCTTGCTTTTCTCCCCTCAATATGTTATAATACCTTTAATAACTATAATATATGCGTATGCGTGCGCACGCTAATTTATTGCGCGTGCGCACATTTATAAGACAAGGAGGTAAAAAAGTGGCTGAAAAGGCGTACGATCAAAGCACTATTCAAGTGCTCGAAGGTCTGGAACCCGTAAGGAAAAGACCGGGTATGTACATCGGTTCCACGGATGAGCGCGGATTGCATCATCTCGTGTATGAAGTGGTGGATAATGCCATAGATGAAGCTATGGCGGGATATTGCGACACGGTGCTTGTGGAAATTCAGGAAGACGGAAGCGTGGCTGTTACGGATAACGGGCGAGGCATTCCCACCGGCATTATAGAAAAAGAGGGTAAATCCGCGGTGGAAGTAGTGCTTACAAAGCTGCACGCGGGCGGTAAATTCGGAGGCGGCGGATATAAATTTTCCGGCGGTTTGCACGGCGTGGGCGTGTCCTGCGTAAACGCTCTTTCCGAATGGCTGGAAGCGGAGGTATATCAAAACGGAAAGATATACAAGATGTCTTTCAAGCGCGGCGTAACGCAGCATCCTCTTGAAGTTGTGGGAAACACTTCCAAGAGGGGTACAAAGATAACCTTCTATCCCGACAGCGAGATATTCGAAACGCTGGATTTCAACTACGCGACCCTGCGCGACAGGCTGCAAGAGTTGGCTTATCTGAACAAGGGCTTGAAGATAATTCTTTCAGACAAGCGCCCGCTCAAAGAAAATCGCGACGAATTCCACTATGAAGGCGGTATATTGGAATATATAAACGAGAAGATGGAGGGAAAAGAACCTATTTTGTCTCAGCCTTTCTATATAGACTACAAGGAAGAAGAGTATCAAATAGAGATAGCCATGCAGTATAACACAGGCTATGCCGAAACCATACTCACTTACGCAAACAATATAAATACGCACGAAGGCGGCACGCATTTGGAGGGATTCAAAGCCGCTTTGACCAAACTTTTCAACGACTACGGCACGGAACAGAAGATACTCAAAAACGAGGAAAAACTCAGCGGTGAGGATTGCAGAGAAGGTATAGTTGCCATAGTCAGCGTAAAACTCATAGATCCTCAATTTGAAGGTCAGACAAAGGGTAAGCTGGGTAACAGCTTTATGCGTACTGCCGTATACAAGATTTTGACGGAAAAATTGGGCGAATATATGGAGGAAAATCCAAAGGAAGCCAAAGAGCTTGTAAATAAGTCCATCAACGCCAAAAAAGCGCGTGACGCCGCCAGAAACGCACGCGAGCTCACCCGCCGTAAATCAGTATTGGAATCTACCACTCTGCCGGGCAAATTGGCGGACTGTTCGGAGCGCGATCCCAGAAAATGCGAGATATATCTCGTGGAGGGAGATTCCGCAGGCGGTACGGCAAAACAGGGGCGTGACAGGAGATTCCAAGCCATACTTCCCCTGCGAGGAAAGATATTGAACGTGGAAAAAGCCAGGTTGCACCGCGTGCTCGAAAGCGAAGAGATAAAGAATATGATAACCACTTTCGGATGCGGTATAAACGAAAATTGCGACGAAGCCAAGCTGAAATACGACAGGATAATATGTATGACGGATGCGGACGTAGACGGCAGCCATATAAGGATATTGTTGCTCACATTCCTGTTCCGCTATATGCGCCCCGTGGTGGAACACGGGCACGTCTATATCGCGCAGCCCCCTCTCTATAAAGTCACCAAAAAGGGAAGCAAACAGGAATTCTATTTCTATTCTGACGACGAGCTGGAAGAGTTTCTCGTGAGCATAGACAGAAAGGGTGAAGTTCAGCGCTATAAAGGTCTGGGCGAGATGGACGCCGATCAGCTGTGGGAGACCACTATGGATCCCGAAAAACGCACTCTTTTGCGCGTAACAATGCAGGACGCGGAAGAAGCGGACAGACTCTTCACCCTGCTTATGGGCGATGAGCCGGAAGCCAGAAGAAAGTTTATAGAAGAAAACGCCACGCTGGTCACCGACTTGGATATTTAAGAGGTATAAAAATGGAAGAAAGCAAGAAGAAAGATATAGAAGAAATGCTCTCGGGCACCAAGGTGGTGGACATAAACGTAGAAGGAGAGATAAAAAAATCCTTCATAGCCTACGCCATGGCGGTAAACGTATCCCGCGCAATTCCCGATGTGAGGGACGGACTCAAACCCGTGCACCGCAGAATACTCTACGATATGTATAATGAACTGTCTTTGACGGCGGATAAGCCCTACCGCAAGTGCGCGCTCATCGTGGGCGATGTGCTGGGTAAATTTCACCCTCACGGCGATTCGTCGGTGTACGACGCCTTGGTCAGATTGGGTCAGGACTTCTCCATTCGCTGCACATTGGTGGACGGTCACGGCAACTTCGGTAGCGTGGACGGCGACCCGCCGGCTGCTTATCGTTATACAGAGGCAAGGCTGAGCAAAATAGCGGGAGAAATGCTTCGCGATATAGAGAAAAAGACGGTGGATTTTTATCCCAACTTCGACGATACGCGCGAACAGCCGGTGGTATTGCCCTCCCGCTATCCCAACCTTCTGGTGAACGGTTCGGACGGCATAGCCGTGGGTATGGCAACATCCATTCCCCCGCATAATCTCGCGGAGGTGATAAACGGAACCATCGCCCTGCTGGAAAATCCCGATATGGATATAGACGAGCTTATAGAATATATTCCCGCGCCCGACTATCCTACCGGCGCGCTTATAATGGGCAGAGCGGGCATTAAAAAGGCTTATAAGACGGGTAAAGGAAACGCGATCATCCGCTCCCGTACGGAGATTGAAGAGATGCCCAACGGCAAGAGCCGCATAATAGTTACGGAAATTCCCTATCAGGTGAATAAAGCCAAGCTGATAGAGAGTATTGCCGACCTCGTAAAACAAAAGAGAATAGAGGGTATAAGCGACGTGCACGAACAGTCCGACCGCGACGGTATGCGCATCGTTATAGAGGTGAAAAAGGACGTCAGCCCTCAGGTGGTGCTCAATCTGCTGTTCAAGCATACGCAGATGCAGATAAGCAATCCCATGATAATGCTCGCCCTTGTGGACGGAGTGCCCAAGCTGCTCAATCTGAAAGAGATATTGGAAGCGTACATAAAGCATCAAAAAGACGTTGTAACCCGCCGCACCAAGTTCGATTTGGACAAGGCGCAGGAGCGCGAACACATCTTGATAGGACTTGTAAAAGCGCTTGCAAACATAGACGAAGTGGTGGAATTGCTCAAAAAATCGCGCGACAGGGCGGACGCCGTGGTGAATCTCACCGCGCGCTTTGAATTGAGCGAAAAACAGGCAAATGCCATACTGGATATGAGGTTGCAACGCCTCACCTCCCTGGAAGTGGAAAAACTGCAAGCGGAATTGGAAGAGCTGGAAAAACTCATTACCGACCTTAAAGATATCCTCTCCAATCCTCAGCGCGTGGTGGATATAATAAAGACGGAAATGAGCGAAATTCGCGATAAATACGCTGATAAGCGCCGCAGCGAGATATCCATAGACTACTCCGATTTGGATATAGAAGATCTCATAGAACAAGAGGATATAGTGGTAACCGTCACTCACGAAGGCTACATCAAGCGTATGGCTGTGGACGAATACCGCACTCAGCGCCGCGGCGGCGTGGGAGTGACCGCCATGAAGGCAAAGGAAGAGGATTTTGTGGAGAAAGTCATCTCCACCAATACCCATGTTCCCCTCCTCTTTTTCAGCAATAAGGGTAAGGTGTATCGCATAAAGGGATGGCAAATACCCGAAACGGGCAAGAACAGCAAGGGAAGAGCCATGATAAATCTGCTTTCTCTTGAAGAAGGGGAAAAGATAAATGCGTACGTCCCCATGCCCGCAGGAAGCGAGGGATACCTCACCATGGCTACCAAGAACGGGCTTATAAAGCGCACTTCCCTAGACGAGTTCGAGCGCATAAACAATAACGGCAAGATAGCCATATCCCTCACAGACAGCGATGAGTTAATAGGCGCCCAGCTCACCACGGGCAGCGACGAGTTGCTCATGGCTTCCACGGGCGGCAAGTGCATACGTTTCGCCGAAGAGGACGTGCGCCCCACAGGCAGGACCAGTCAGGGCGTGAGGTCCATCAAACTGGGTGAGAATGAAACGGTTGTGGATATGACCAAAGTCAAGGACGGAGTAGAGGTGTTCACGCTTACTCAAAAGGGCTACGGCAAACGTTCCGACATTGCCGAATACTCGCTCCAAGGAAGAGCCGGAAAGGGCGTAAAGGCGGGAAATCTGACGGATAAGACGGGTAACATCGTCAATCTGAAACTGGTGGATCCTGAAAACGACGATATAATAATCATCGCCGACAACGGCATAACCATTCGTATCCATGCCGACGAAGTGTCTAAAATGTCCAGGGCAACCCAGGGCGTAAAGGTGATGAGGCTGAAAGACGAAACAGCCCAAGTGGTGGCGTGCGCAATAGTGCCCCGTTCCGAAGAGGAAGAACAGGAAAAGTCGGAAGAGGGAGTTCAACCCGAAAGCGAAAGCGCAGACGGCGTTACAGACGATAAAGAATGATAAAAAGGGGACCGCAGAGGTCCCCTTTTCAAAGGAGAAGATATGGAATACGCAAAGTTTGAAGATGCCTATATAGTGCGCCTAGATCGCGGCGAAGAGATAATTGCCTCCCTCACCGCCCTGGCGGAAAGAGAAGACATCGCCTTGGCGCAAGTCAGCGGCTTGGGCGCGATAGACAGCTTCACCGTCGGGGTGTTCTTCCCCGCGGAAAAAGTCTACCGCAAAAACGACTTTCATGGCAATTTCGAGATAACCTCTCTCACCGGCACCATCACGCGCATGGACGGAAAACCCTACCTTCACCTGCATATGTCGGCGGGCAACGAGTACGGCAAGGTAAACGGCGGACACCTCAATTCCGCACGCGTTTCCGCTACCTGCGAAGTGGTCGTGCGCACGATAAATGGCAGCGTAGGAAGAAAATACAGCGAAGAAATAGGTCTTAATTTAGTTAATATCCGCGGCGAAGCTCGATAGAGCGCTTTAAGCGGACTCTTTCCATTCATTTTTGCGCGATATGAAGACTCGTAGTAGCGCTGCTACAACTTCGCTCCATCTCGTGCAAAACTGAACGAAAATAGCCTCGCTAAAAACGCTCTATCGAACTTCGCCGCGGATAAATGTTTCGGTTTCAAAAAGAGTATAATAGAATAATATTTTGTCGTAAAACTGCTCATCCAAACGCTGAAATGGATATAATATTTAATCATAAACAGTGAAAATGACTCTTTCCATTCATTTTTGCGCGATATGAAGACTCGTAGGCAGCGTGACGCTGCACTCAAGAAATAACTGAACAGTCATAGGTAAAAGGATAGATTATCAAACTGATCGGGGGTGGAGCGCTCGGCGCTCC
>CALWRK010000083.1 GCA_944383935.1 uncultured Clostridia bacterium | reverse complement strand
CGGGGTATCGGATATAATAGGTAATAATATATAGACGGCACATAGGCACCTCGGAGATATTCTTCGGGGTGCTTTTGCGAAAAAAATTAAATATTATTAACAAATTTTATTCAAACAGTTGCATGAGGGGAGGGAATGATATATAATCTTATACGGTTAGCAATAACTAATTGTTAGTCATATAAAACTATTACGGTTTTTGGAGGTACATATGCCTATAATGTTGGCTCCTTTGGGGCAAAAGGTGAAGATAGTGGCAATCTCCGCGGGCGACGACGTGAAGAAACGCTTGACGGATATAGGTCTTGCCGTAGGCAGTACCGTTACGCCCATATCCTCTTCGGGAGGGAACTTGGTCGTGGACGTGCTGGGTGTACGAGTCGCCATAAACAGGGATGTGGCTTTGAAAATACGCGTGGTAGCGGCTTAGCCTGTCATTGCCGCCCATCGCGCGGCTCGACAGTAAAATTTTTTTGAAAAACATATTACAAATCGTTGACAAAGTTAATTTCACTTAATATAATGTATATGTAGTTAAGCGAGATTAACCTTTACGGTTGAAGGAGAGGACATGGAAAAGGTTTTAAGAGATTTCAAACCGGGAGAGAGCGGCGTGGTCAAGCGCGTAGGGGGAGACGGTGCCGTAAGGCGCAGACTCTTTGATATGGGAGTAACTCCCGGCGCTCCCGTAAAGATGCGCAAAGTTGCGCCTTTGGGAGATCCGATAGAGGTTACGCTCAGGGGCTACGAGCTTACGCTCAGAAAGGGCGAAGCGGAAAATGTTATCGTGGAAATATCCGAGTAATCGGAAAGTGGGAGGTCAAATATGCTAAAACTTGCGCTTGCGGGAAATCCCAACTGCGGCAAGACAACGCTGTTCAACGCGCTCACGGGCAGTACCGCATATGTCGGAAACTGGCCGGGCGTTACGGTGGAAAAGAGAGAGGGCAAATACAAGAAGCTGGGAGAGGCGATAGACATCGTCGACTTGCCCGGCATATATTCGCTCTCGCCTTATTCTCCGGAGGAAGTGGTTTCCAGAAACTATCTGCTGGATGAAAAGCCGGACGTGATAGTAAACATAATAGACGCCACCAATTTGGAGCGCAATCTCTATCTCACCACGCAGATTTTGGAAACGGATTTGCCCGTGGTCATCGCGCTGAACATGATGGATGAAGTGGAGCGTCAGGGGGACAAAGTGGACTCAAAGGCGCTCTCGGAAAAGCTGGGCGTACCGGTTGTGGAGATAAGCGCCCTAAAAGGCAAGAACATCCACGAACTCATGAAGACGGCGAAAGACGCCGCCGCTCATTCCAGAAAGGCGAGCAGCGTACTTTCTTTGGGAGAGTTGGCACCGCTTGTGCAAAAGGCGGAAGAGATGTTAAAGGCGCGCGATGTGGACAATCCCCTCTTCCATGCCATAAAGCTGATTGAAGGCGACGAGCTGGAAGTAAAGGCGCACGATGAGGACGCAAAACAGCTGCAAGAGCTGAAAGAAGGTTATAAGAGCGAGATGTTCGGCGACGACTTCGAAGCGTATACCGCCGACGCCAGATATCGCTACATAACGGAAAAGTTATCCTGCGTGATACATAAAGCGGAACGCAAGGAAAAACTGACCAAATCGGACAAGATAGACAAGGTGCTCACCAGCAGAATATGGGGTATCCCGATATTCATAGTGATGATGTTTGCCATCTTCCACATCACCTTTGCAGAGGATTTCCTCTACATGAACGCCCTCTACGGCGTGGAGGTGCAGGGCTGGGAGTGCTGGTGGGAAGCGGGGTCCTTTGTGATAGACGGAGGCATTCCTTCTCCCGGCGTGCTGTTGCAGTCGTGTCTGATATGGTGTACAGACAGCCTGTCGGCTTTGGCTGCGGAGGGACTGGCGTCTGCGCCGGCATGGGTGTCCTCGCTGATATGCGACGGCGTGTTGGCGGGCGTATTCAGCGTACTGTCCTTCCTGCCTCAGATAGCGCTGCTCTTCCTCTTCCTCTCCATATTGGAGGACAGCGGATACATGGCGCGCGTGGCGTTCATAATGGACAGAATATTCAGGAAGTTCGGACTCTCAGGTAAATCTTTCCTGCCCCTGCTTATGGGATTTGGATGCAGCGTACCTGCCATCATGGCGTCCAGAACGCTGGAACACGATAAAGAGCGTCAGATGACCATATATATGACTCCGTGGTTCTCTTGCACAGCAAAGATGCCCATATACACCGCTATCGCGGCGGCGGTATTCGTAGGCAACGACGACTTGGTGGTGTTCGGAATGTATCTGCTGGGCATAGTGTGCGCGATATTGGGCGCCCTGTTGCTGAGAAATACGATATTCAAGGGCGAAACCGCTCCGTTCATAATGGAGCTTCCCGCATATCATCTGCCGCAGGCAAAGTCCTTGTTCGTGCATCTGTGGGATAAGGTGAAAAAATATGTGGTAAGGGCGGCTACCATAATAGCCGCGTCCACGATAGTCATATGGTTCGTATCCAACTTCAACTGGAGCTACCATATGGTGGACAGCATAGAAGACAGCATAATACACGACATAGGCAGCTTTGTATCTTGGATATTCTATCCGCTGGGCTTTGCGATAGGGGAATACGGCTGGGTATTCGTGGTGGCGGCGGTCACCGGACTTATCGCCAAAGAAGAGGTGGTATCCACGATGACGGTGCTCGGCATAGCCATAGGCGCGCTGGCGGCGGATACGGGCGAAGCCACCGCGATAGAAGCTCTCTTCGCGGTATCGGGAATAACCACCCCCGCGGTGATATCGTTCATGGCGTTCAACCTGTTGGCGATCCCCTGCTTTGCGGCGGTGGGCGCAGCCAGGGCGGAGCTGGGCAAAGGCAGAGGCTTCAAGGGCGCGCTGCTGTGGTGGATGGCTTCCGCGTATGTGGTGTCTATGATGATATACCTCATCGGCAGCTGGTGGTGGACGGTGTTCATCTTTGCGGCAATCATAGCCGTGGCGGTGACGTGTATAGTTTTGTGGAATAAGGGCAAACTCAAACTGCCCACCCGCAAAAAGGCTTAATAAAATTGCCTCCTGATGCTCTGCGGCAGCCACCCCGAATTCAACGCCGCAGCGCATTAAGAAACCGATGTAAATCGGCATTACCCGGCTGTCCGTGCCGTATGGTGCGGGCAGTCAAGGGAGGGATGAGAATGCAACCTATAGAGATAGTGGTCATAGTAGCGGCGGTAGTCTTTGTGGCGGCGGTGGCGGCAGTCACCATCTGGCGGAAAAAGCACGGCAAGGGCGGCTGTTCCGCCTGCGGAGGATGCTGCGCGTGCCATAAGCAAGAGGAGAAGGATCAAGATACCGCTTGTCAAGGGCATTGCGGACATTGCAGCGGATGCGGCAAGGACGGCGGCGAGCATAATTCATAAGATCATAATCCATACAAGTTACTCCATATATAAAACCTTGCAGGCGCGTTTTGCGGCTGCAAGGTTTTTTAATGCGCTTTCATTCTTCATTTCCGCTTAATATATTCAACCTTTTATCGGTCGTATTGACAAAAATATGAGTAAGTGCTATATTATTTATGCAAAATATAAGAAAAAGGGGATTTTATGAGAGTACTTATAGTAGAAGATGACAGGGAACTTTCCAAAGTAATAGAGCAGACGCTGCTTTCATCCGACGAAACTTGTGAAATTTCCACGGCATACGATGGTGACGACGGGTATGCCAAAGCCATGAATTACGACTACGATGTGATAATTTTGGATCTCATGCTGCCGGGTATGTCGGGACAGACCATTTTACACAGTCTGCGCAAGAGCAAAGCCACTCCCGTGATAATCCTCACCGCCATAGACGAGGGCGGGGAGAAGGTCAAGCTGTTGAACGACGGGGCGGACGACTATTTGACCAAACCCTTTTCGCGCGAAGAACTGATTGCACGCATAAACGCGGTGCTCAGGAGATACAACAAGTCCTTCACCACGCTGGGCTACAAGCTGGGCGGGCTGGAAGTGGACTACACCAACAAGAGTGTGATGTACGACGGTCAGCTTTTGCCCATAGCGGGCAAGAAGTACGAGATATTCGAGATGCTCGTGAGGAATGAAGGCAGCATAGTCACCAAGACGCAGATATTCAATCGAGTGTGGGGCTTTTATTCGGATACCATTCTTTCGGTGATAGAAGTGCACATCTCTTATTTGAGACGCGAGTTGCGCAAGATAGGTATGGATAAGCACCTTTCCACCATAACCAACGCCGGGTATATCTGGCGCGCAGAGGCGGAGTAACGTGACGACAAAGGCGGCATGGCGCATCGCGCTGTATGTCGTGTTGAACGTGATAATCATGGCGGCTATATGTATAGGCGTATTCTTTGCCGTGCGCGATACCGTGAGCAATTATTTATGGACTCCGTACGGAAGCAATTATTCCGTCTATACTTCCATCAACGGACAAAAGGTTGAGAATGGTGCAACGCTGGCTGTAAATCCCGGCACCGTAACATTGACATATGAGGCATTCGGACAGACCTTTACGCAAGATATAACCATCTCCGATCCTTATACGGCAAAAACTATGACAGGTACCAAGACAGAAGCTACAGTGAATTCTAATTTTAGCGACGATCTCACTTTCACGTTAACCAAAGCGGACGGTACCGTTGATGAGGTGTATATGGACGCCAGTAACCGCTGGGCAAGCAGCGCATTCGTATCCTTCACGGAAGAATACTCCGGAGAAGACGATATCAGCGTTTCGAACTCGAACATTAAGTGGTTGGTATTCAAGAGTGAAGATCCTTACGGAGAAAGTATTCAAACGTCATACTTTGTGAATATATTTGGCAATGTCTTTGAACAGAAAGTGACTTTGAAGAACGTAGAAACGTCTTATAAGGGCAGCGTGAGCGACCCTGTTGTGGACGGACTTACCGCGACCTTTACCGTTACGGTTGAAAACAATGTGATCGGCTATGGCAGCGGCTATAACGGGCTTACGATAAAAGTGGAAAACTACTCCACCTATTCGTATGACATTACCGTAGAAGACAACTGCACGGTGCAAACTTCTGTTGCTTCGATAGATGTTGCCAACGATATGCAAGGCGGAAAAGTGACCTTCACGGTGACGATCACTTCAAATGTGGCAGGTGACGCCAAATTCTACATCAGGCTGTACAATGGCGAAGCTACCGGCGCTAACAGAGTGGTTAACACCTACACGCAGAAGTTCACCTTCACCGACCCCGCCGCACAGGCATAACAAGCCCCCATCACCGTGGGGAGCGATCCCCACGGAAACCATAGTTGCACCTACTGAGCGGAGAAGACATCTCCTTCACGTTAATATTGCTCATTCTTTGCTTCGCAATGATGTAGGTGCAACAACTCCCACTCGGAGACCCGCCGTTTGGCGGGTCTCTTATGTGTACGGAAAAGATGTAAGGAGAAGAAGGGCAAAAAATAATTGAGCGCCGAATTTGTTCGGCGCTCAATAGGCATATTGAACTATCAGTTAGTCTTTGGTTACCTTGTAGCCGTCCTTTGTGTCCGTCACCTTATAGCCCTTGGCGGCGATTTGCGCGCGCAACTCGTCCGC
>CALWRK010000082.1 GCA_944383935.1 uncultured Clostridia bacterium | reverse complement strand
TATATGTAAAATGTGTTCTAACAGGGTTGGGTAAAGGTATATGTAAAATGTGTTCTAACAGGGTTGGGTAAAGGTACGCAAGCTATATGAAATACAAAAACACTCCCGCCGCACCCGCCGCGCCGCACGCCGCCACCGCCCACGCAGGCAGATATATGCCAAAGCACATGGGGATAAACGCGACAGCCGCGCCCGCGACAGAGTTGAGCAAGACAAGGGTCAAAACGCGCCTTTTCGCCCCGAAGAGAAAACATATAAGCAGCGCTCCTCCCGTGCCCGCCGCCAAGAGTAAGAGATATTCCGTCCATGTCCGCATATAAAAGCGTATGCAAAAAATACATGACATTTGACCGCAAAATTTTTCTTGTATTTTTCGCGCGGATATTTTATAATAAAAGCGTATGGAAAATAAGGACGTGAATTTATTGTGGGAAGCGGTCGTGGTGGACCTGATGCCGATGATATCCACCGTATCGTATCAGGTGTGGTTTTCCAATGTAAAGCCGCTCAAATTCTACAACAATAAGCTGGTGCTCAGCGTGAAACTGCACACCAACAAAAAGCAGCTGGACAACACCTACCGCGACATGATCGTCAAATGTATTCGCAAAAACAGCGACTACATAGACGACTTCATAGTGGTCTTGGAGGATGAGGAAAAGGAGATAACCGAATCTCCCGCCCCCTTGGCTGCGGAAGTGAAAGCGGAAGCGCCGGCGGAAAAGTTCGAAAGCACACGTTTCAAGAGTAGCTTCACCTTTGACAACTTCGTGGTGGGCGACAGCAACCAGCTGGTATACGCCGCCGCAAAGACCGTTGCCGAAGAACCGGGCAAGCGGTACAACCCCCTCTTCATCTACGGAGGCGTGGGCCTGGGCAAGACGCATATCATGCACGCCATAGGCAACTTTATCGCCGCCGCTAAGCCGGAACTTCGCGTGCGCTACGCCGCGGCGGAGACTTTTACCAACGACTTTATCGAAAGCATTCGCACGAATAAGGATTCGGGACTGAACAAGCTTTTCCGCGACAACTACCGCAACGTGGACGTGCTCATGCTGGACGATATTCAATCCATAGCGGGCAAGCCGGGCACGCAGGAGGCGCTCTTCCACACCTTTAATTACCTGGTGGAGAACGAAAAACAGATAGTCTTTTCCAGCGATCGTCACCCCTCCCTGCTCAACAATATAGAAGACAGGCTCATATCCCGCTTTGCCTCCGGAATAACGGTGGACATCTCCCCGCCCGGGCTGGAAACGCGCATAGCCATAGTCCAGCGCAAGGCGTATAGCAGGCGCTTCCACATCTCCCAGGAGTGTATGTACTACATCGCCGAAAAGATAGACACGAACATAAGAGAACTTGAAGGCGCACTGAATAAAGTGGTGTTCTACTGCGAGATGAACAAGGTCGCCGCCGACAGCGTGGACGTCATACGCGAAGCCCTGCGCGACGAGATAGAAGAAGGCGGCAGAGCGTTAAATTACGAGGACATCATCGCCGCGTGCGCGACTTACTTCGGCGTGAAATCGGACGACATAACCGGCTCCCGCCGCAGCAAACAGATAGTTTCGGCAAGGCAGATGGCAATTTACCTTATATACGACATACTCGGCTTGCCGCTGGCCGAGATAGGCACATACATAGGCGGCAGAGATCACACCACCATAGGCTACACGCGCGATAAGATGGACAAGCTGCGCAGAGAAGACCCGATAGTGGAAAGACAAATTCAGGACATACGCGCCAAGCTGGGCAAGGCATAACCGGCCGCGCAAATAAAGTTAAAGGAGAAAATCATGGCAAAGAAGACTGATAGCGACGTTTTTGAACTGAGCGGCGCCAAGTCGTACGACGAAAACGGCAATCTGCTCGAAGGCGTGGAAGAGGTATCCCTTTCTCTCATAGATCCCAATCCCGATCAGCCGCGCAAGAACTTTGATTCGGATACGCTGGACGAACTGGCGCGCTCGATAAAGCAATACGGCGTGATTCAGCCCATAATCCTCTCCCCCGACGGCGGAAGATACACTATCATCGCGGGCGAACGCAGGTTCCGCGCAGCCAAGGCGGCGGGACTTACCGCAATCCCCTCCATAGTGCGCAGACTTGACGACATACAGCGCAAGGAGATAGCGCTCATAGAGAATTTGCAGCGAGAGGACTTGAATCCCATAGAAGAAGCCACCGCGTACAAGACGCTGATGGAGCGCTTCGACCTCACCCAAGAGGAACTGGCGGCGCGCCTGGGCAAGGGCAGGCCCACCATAGCCAACAGTCTGCGCCTGCTCAACCTCGCCCCCGCGGTGCAGGAGATGCTCATAGACGGCAGACTGTCGGCAGGCCACGCCCGTGCGCTGGTCATAATAAAGGACCCCGCCGTTCAGGTGACCTACGCCATGGCGGCGTGCGACAGAAAGCTGAGCGTAAGACAGTTGGAGTACATGGTGCAGAGGTATGTGAATCCGGAAAAGAAAAAGATTGCGCCCAAAACTCCCCTCTCCCCCGAACTCAAAGGACTGGTGAAGGATATGCAGCACATCTTCGCCACCAAAGTAAAGGCGGTGGGTACTCACGATAAGGGAAGGATATATATAGACTACTACACGCAAAGCGATTTGCAGAGAATATTTGAACTTATCGAGAGGCTGAAGTGAGCAAACGTATAGCACCCTGGCAAAAACTGGACAATGCCGCCACCATCTTTCCGCTGATGAGCGGAAAGCACAACCAAAACAACTTCCGTATGCAAGTCACCCTTTCCGAGGACGTAGACAAGCAGGTCTTGGCGCGGGCGATAAACAACATACTGCCCCGCTTTGAACAGTATGACGTCACCTTGAAGGGCGGCTTCATCTGGTACCGCTTCGAACGCGCCTCAACGCCCGTAACCGTGGGGGACGCAGAGGATTGGGGAATGTCCCCTCTGCCCCTGTTTGAAAAGGGAGGACGCACCTTCCGCTTCAACGTAAAAGGGCGCGACATCTACGCCGACTTCTTCCATGCCATGGGGGACGGCGCCGGCACGGGAGAGTTCTTGAAAGCGGTGGTCTTGGAATATCTCAAAGAAAAGGGATATCCCGTGGAGGCGGAGGGCAAGGTGATCACCCTCTCCACCCCCGTAGACCCGGGGGAGAGCGAGGACGCCTTCCATAAGTACTACAAGCCGCTGCCCTTAAAGGATTTGGAGGTAAAATCCATGCAGGGGAGCAAGGCGTTTCACATCGAAGGCACCGCATACGAAAACCATGCCACAGAGTGCGTGCAGTACACTCTGCCGTCGCATGAAGTGCTCAACTTGTGCCACTCCATAGGCTGCACCGTCACGGAGTATCTGGGCGCGGCGTTCGCCATGTCTGTCTACGAGGGCATGATAGAGGGCAAATTGAAGAAAACGCGTGCAATACAGCTGTTTATGCCCATAAACCTGCGCCGTTTCTTCCCCTCTGCCACGCTGAAAAACTTCTCCCTCTTTTCAAGGGTGAAGATAGACACTTCCACCCCTCCCACCATGGAAGGGTGCATAAAGACAATACACGAATGCCTGAAAAGGGATACGGATAAGGCGCTTTTGCAAAAGAAAATATGCACTACGGTGCGCGCGGAAGTGCTGGGCGTGATGCAGATTATCCCCCGCGCTTTGAAGAGGCTTTGTCTGAACTTTGCCAACCTCTTCTTCGGAAAGGGGAAAAAGACTGCCACCTTTTCCAATGTGGGAGTGGTAAAGCTGCCGGAGAGTATGCGCCCCTATGTGACCAATATCCATTACAGCCTTTGGCCCAACTCCAACTCCCCGTATACGGCGGTGGTGGTTTCGGTATGGGACAACTTGAACATCACCTTCAACAAGAGCATAAGGGAAAATTGCATAGAGCGCGCCCTGTCCGCACGCTTTGTGGCGGATAAACTTAAATACGCCTTTAACAGCACTGTTTGGCAAGGAATAAAAAGGACAAAACGGGGACAAGCCCTGTAAAATATATATATCAATATTATTCGGAGTGAGAATATGTATTACATAGGAATCGATGTGGGCGGTATGTCCATCAAAGCAGGGGTTACGGACAAGGACGGAAACGTGCTGCACAAGACCACGCTGGTCACCAAGGGCGAATATACGAAAGAGTACACGATAAGTCGCGACATTCACGCACTCATCGTAAAACTTTTACAAGAAAGCAATATTGCCGAAAGTCAAATAGCCGCCATAGGCATAGGTCAAGCCGGAAGCATAGACTCCGCGCGCGGCATAATCAACTACTGGAACAATATCCCCATGAAGAACGTCCATGTGGTGGAGGAGCTGCACGCATGGCACTCCTGCCCCATATTCATAGACAACGACGCCAACGTGGCGGCTTTGGGCGAATGCGTATTCGGCGCTGCCAAAGGCTTTGACAACGTATTGCTCATCACTCTGGGCACGGGCGTGGGCAGCGGCATAATCATAGACGGAAAAATATACCGCGGAGAATACGGCGCCGGCGCGGAGGCGGGACATATGGGCATAGTCATGGACGGCGAACCCTGCACCTGCGGCAGGCGCGGCTGCTGGGAAGCGTACGCCTCCGTATCCGCACTCATCCGCCAGACCAAGGCAGCCATGGCTGCCCACCCGGAGAGCCAAATGAACGCGATAGCCGCTCAGATGGGCGAGGTGAACGGCATAACTTCCTTCAAAGCCGCCCGCGCGGGCGACAGAGCTGCGCAAGAGGTGGTGGCTCAATATATCCGCTATGTGGCGGAGGGACTTATAAGCCTGCAAAATATCTTCCGTCCGCAGATGTTCCTTATAGGCGGAGGAATATCCAAAGAGGGCGAATACCTCACCGCTCCGCTGGAAAAGCTGGTGTATGAGGGTATGTTCGACAAGGAAACGGGCGATCCGCTGAAAATACGCCCCGCCGCCCTGCACAACGACGCAGGCATACTCGGCGCCGCCGCATTGGCGATAAAATCCGTCTGACCTTTTTCCTTTTTGCAATAAGACAAAAGGGCGCGGCAAATGCCGCGCCCTCTGTTTTATTCCGCGATTTATTCGCCCTTATTCACAACTCCGTCCGTGCAGCGAACGGTGTAGTCGCCGGTTGACAAATCCCAGTAGTTTGCTTTTTCAACCCTCCTCCACTGCTCAACAGTCCCTTGAAATACTATGCTTTCCAGCAACGGGCAGTTGGAAAAAGCGCCGCTTTCTATGTTCGCAATGCCGCTCGGAAGCGTTACGCTCGCAAGCGAAGCGCATCCGCCGAACGCGTATTCTCCCACGTTTGTAACGCTGTCGGGAATAACCGCACAAGTAAGCGAAGCGCAGCCGTGGAACGCATAGTCCCCTATGTCCGTTATGACGTCGGGTATGGAGATATTTTCCAACGAGGCGCACATATAGAATGCATACTTTCCTATATTCGTCACGCTTCCGTCGGCGGGAATAACGCTGTTTTTACAGCCGACGATCAACGTCTTGTCCTCCGTTTCTATGACGCAGTTCCCCGCGCTGTGATATACGCCGTTGCCCTCCGCCACGGTGACGCTTTCAAGGGAAGTACAGCCGAAGAATGCGTCGCCGATTATCTCCGTTATACTAGCGGGAATGACTATGCTTTCAAGCGAAGTGCAGTCGCCGAAAGC
>CALWRK010000081.1 GCA_944383935.1 uncultured Clostridia bacterium | reverse complement strand
CAGCCATAGAGCAGGCAGAGGCGGCAGCGGAAGAGGCGGAAGAAGTCGCAACCGAGGCGCAAGAAGCCGAGATAAAGGAAGAGGAAAACGCAGAGTCGGAAGCTGCCGCACAGGAAGAAGCGCCTTCCACCGTTACGGAGGGAGAGGAATTTGCCGCTGCGGAAAAGCCGGCGGAAGAGCAAACTCCCGTGGAAGAAGAGAAGAAGGAAGAACCTCTTCCCGTATTGCCCGAAGTGCTGCGTTATAAGGTGGTGGGCAATGTCAAGCTGTACGCCCGCTGGGTGGAGAAGCCGCCGGAAGAACACATCATCGGCTTCCTCGCGGGCGGATATGTGGCAGGCGTGTTGCATACCATGGGCAAGGAAGAGCTGGCACTGCCTCAGGCTCACGAACTGGACGGCTACGAATTTGCCGGCTGGTTCATGACGGAAGAGGGCAGAGAACAGCCTTTCACCGCGCAGGCGTACGCGAATAAATATCTGTATAAGGATTTAATAATATATGGTCAGTACGACAAGATGCCCGAACCCGAGCCTATCCCCGAGCCCGAACCCGAGCCCGTGGCAGAACCCGAACCCGAGCCTGCCGTACCTCACATCATCACCTTTATGGCGGACGGAGAAGTCGTAGCTACGGTGGAAACCGCCGGCAGAGACGCGCTCGAACTCCCCGCCGCGCCCGTCAAGGAAGGCTATATCTTCCGCGGCTGGTTCACGGATGAGGAAACCCACGACACTATCGTGGAAGAGAGCAGTTTGGTGGATAAAGACCTTGAAGAGGACGTGACGTACTACGCCTTCTACGAGGAGGAGAAAGAGCCGGAAGAGGAAGAGGAATTCGTAGCCGCCGCCGTCCTGCCCGAAGAGGATGAAGAAGAGCAGGAGGAAGAGCAGGAAGAAGAGGACGAAACCCCCGAAGTGGAAGAGGCGGAAGAGGACGAAGAGGAACCGGAAGAGGTCGACCCCGACGCTCCCAAGGTCATCACCGCGGCAGACACCATCAAGCGCCGCACCTCCACCATGCGCGGCCGCCTGAGATATGGTTCGGACGTGAACAAGACCATCTACGAAGAGCTGGTAAACCACCTGCTGTTGTATAAGGGAGTAAATCGCTCCTTCACGAACAGGGCGGATAATTACAAGAGCAAGGGCAAGATGCTCGCCAAGATAACCCTCACAGGCAAGACGATAAAGTTGTATCTGCCTTTGGACGCGGAGTTGTACGATTACGACAAGTATCATCAGCTCATCACGGAGAAGAATGGCTATGAAGAGGTACCTTTCACCTTGAAGGTCAAATCCAACCGCGGACTCAAATACGCCAAGGAGTTGATAGACGAGTCCATGCAGCTTGCGGGCATAGAAAAGAAGAAGAAGCCGGGTGAGCACAAGAGTTTCAAGGAACTCATCCTTTTGCAAAAGGGCAGCTTGCTCATCAAAGCCAAAAAGACGGACAAATTGCGTTCCCGCGTGGATTCGCAGGACGCCAACGCCCAGCTGTCGGATACGGAAGCGCAGGAGTTGGTCAAGATCAAGTATGTCCCTTGCTCGGAAGAGGTCAAAAAGACCGCATTCGTCGGATTGGATAAGATAGAAGAGCTTTACAACGACTGCGATATGGTAAATATCAAGACGCTGCGTAAACGCGGACTGGTCAAGGATTTCCACAACCGCGTAAAGATAATCGGCGGAGGCACGCTTACAAAGTCGCTCAAAGTCTATGCAGACGAGTACTCTCTCACCGCAATCAAGATGATCACGCTGCTGGGCGGCAAAGTGACCAAGCTGGTGGAGGAAACGGTGGAACCGGTACGGGCGGAAGAATAGTAAAATAAGGATGTGAAGGAGATGTCCTTTGCCCCGGGGGAGTATTCCCTCGGGGTTTTACGTTAAAAAACAGGTGTGTTTTGCTTGCAATCGCCGTATATATATGATAAAATATTTAACGTACCTGCGGCAGGGTTTTACAAACAACTCCGATGTATTACGCGGCTGCGGGCAAATAAATTTTTCCGACGGAGGTAAAACAAATGGAAAAGATGGAAAAGAAGGACATCATCGCCACTTACGGCATGAAAGAGGGAGACACCGGTTCGCCCGAAGTGCAGATAGCGCTTTTAACCGCGCGTATCGAACAGCTGAACGAGCATCTCAGGCAGCATCCCAACGATCTTCATTCCAAGAGAGGACTTCTCAAGTTGGTCAGCAGAAGGCGCAGAATGCAGAACTATTTGAAGAAGAACGATATCGAACGTTATCGTGCCATCAACGCCAAGCTGGAACTGAGAAAGTAATCGGAAAAGGCGGCTATCTTTGCCGCCTTATTTATAATAGGCAACTAAAAAAGAGATATTATTCATACTTATTGGAGGTAAGTAACGCATGGAAAGACACCTGTTCAAAACAACCATCGGCGGCAGGGAAGTAACCGTTGAGTCCGGCGCATACTGCGGACAGGCGGGCGGCAGCTGCATGGTTCGCTGCGGCGACACAGTGGTAATGGTAAATGCAACCATGGCAAAACAACCCCGTGACGGGATAGACTTTTTCCCTCTCGGCGTTGATTTCGAAGAAAAAATGTACTCCGTCGGCAAGATTCCCGGCGGCTTCAAGAAGAGGGAAGGCAGACCCAGCGACAAGGCAATTTTGACCTCTCGTCTGATAGACCGTCCTCTGCGCCCTCTCTTCCCCAAGGGCTTTTATAACGATGTGGCGGTTGTGGCAACCTGCCTTTCGGTAGACCCCAATATCCCTCCGGAGATCTACGCCATGATAGGCAGCTCCGTAGCTTTGAGCATCTCCGAAATTCCTTTCCAAGGTCCCACCGGCTCCGTGGTCGTGGGCATGGTGGACGGGCAGTACGTCATCAATCCCGACTCCGCTCAGCGCGACAGGAGCAAGCTGCATCTTTCGCTTTCCGGCACCAAGGAAGCCATTCTCATGGTGGAAGCGGGCGCCAACGAAGTCACGGAAGAGGAGATGATCGGCGCCATCTTGTTCGGTCATGAGGAGATAAAGAAGATCGTCGCCTTCATAGAGGATATTCAAAAGCAGATAGGCAAGAAGAAGATAGATCCCGAGCTGTACCATCCCGCGGCAGACGTGGAAGAAGCGGTCAAGGAATATGCGGACAAGAAGATGGACAAGGTCTTGGAAAACTACGACCGCCAGGAGCGCGAAAAGGCGGAAGAAGAGCTGGAAGCGGACGTATACGATCACTTCGCGGAAGAGTTCCCCGAAGGCAGGAAGGACATCGGCGAAGTGCTTTATGCCATGAAGAAGGCAAAGGTGAGAAGTAAGATATTGGACAAGGGCATCCGTCCCGATGGCAGGAACCTTACCGAAATCCGTCCCATATGGTGCGAAACGGGTATATTGCCCCGCGTGCACGGCAGCGGCGTATTCACCCGCGGTCAGACGCAGGTTCTCACCACCTGCACCTTGGGCAGCATCTCCGAAGTGCAGAAGCTGGAAGGTCTGGACGAAGAGGTGTTCAAGAGATATATCCATCACTACAATATGCCCCCTTACAGCACGGGTGAAGCCAAGCCCATGCGCAGCCCCGGCAGGCGTGAGATAGGTCACGGTGCACTTGCAGAGCGCGCTTTGGAGCCTATGCTCCCCAGTGAAGAGGCTTTCCCTTACGCCATCCGTACCGTGTCCGAAGTGCTGTCCAGCAACGGTTCCACCTCCCAGGCAAGCGTATGCGGTTCCACGCTGGCTTTGATGGACGCGGGCGTACCCATCAAGCGTCCCGTTGCGGGCGTAGCTATGGGTCTTATCTCCAACGAAGATAAGTCCAAGATAGCCGTCCTCACCGATATTCAGGGCTTGGAGGACTTCTTCGGCGATATGGACTTCAAGGTGGCAGGCACTACCGAAGGTATCACCGCCATTCAGATGGACATCAAGATAAAGGGCATAAACGAGGAGATCTTGCGCAAGGCGCTCGCCCAGGCGCACGACGGCAGGATGTTCATCTTGAATAAGATGCTCGACGTACTGCCCACCTACCGCGACCATCTGTCCAAGTACGCGCCCAAGATAGAGTCTTTCAAGATAAATCCCGATAAGATTAAAGACGTTATCGGCAGCGGCGGCAAGACGATAAACAAGATAATAGACGCCACCGGCGTTAAGATAGACATCAGCGATAACGGCGACGTATTCATCGCGGGCGTGGACAGGGATATGCTGGACAAAGCCAAGAAGATGATAGAACTCATCGTCAACGACCCCGCCATCGGCGAAGTGCTGGAAGGCACCGTCGTGCGCACCATAGCTTGCGGCGCGTTTGTGGAATTCTGCCCCGGAAAGGACGGCATGATTCACATCTCCAAGCTGTCCAACAAGAAGGTGGACAAGGTGGAGGACGTCGTAAACATCGGCGACAAAGTTAAGGTGGAAGTGCTGAAAATAGACGCAAAGGGCATAGGTCTGAAATTGCTCGAAAAGCTGAACGACAACGACTGATAAGTACCTTTCAACACAAAATACGACAAAAAACGCCGCCTTGTGCGGCGTTTTGCAACAAACGGTAAGAAAAAGCCATATGCCGATATACGACAAAAGTATTGCTATAAGCGCAAACGGCGTCGCCGCAAATGCGGAGAGGAGAAAAAATTGAGCGGTAAACTTATAAAGGCAGTGATATTCGACCAAGACGGACTTATGTTCGACAGCGAGCGACTGGTCGCAGAGGGCTGGGCGGAGATAGGCAAGCGTTACGGCTACGACATAACCGAAGACTTTTTAAGGACGGTGCGCGGCAGCTCCGCAGCCGAAACTAAGGCGGCATTCCAAGAAAAATTCGGCAAGGACATTCCCTACGACGAGATGAATTTGCAAAAGCGCCGCCGCACTTACGACTATATACGCGTCCACGGCATCCCCGTCAAGCCCGGCTTGAAAGAACTGCTGAAATATCTCCGCTCCCGCGGCGTCCCCGCGGCTGTCGCCACCTCTTCAAGCAGGGAGTGGACGGAGGGCAATCTCAGCTCCACGGGTATCGCCCCCTACTTCAAACTCAGCGTATACGGCGATATGGTGAGCAGGGGAAAGCCCGCTCCTGATATCTTCCTGCTTGCGGCGGAAAAATTGGGAGAAAAGCCGGAAAATTGCCTCGTGCTGGAAGACAGCTTGCACGGGAACGAAGCTGCCATAAACGGCGGCTTTGTAGGCGTCATGGTCCCCGATCTCACGCCTCCCACGCAATACTTAAAGGACAACCTCTTCGCCATATGTCCCTCCCTGTTCGATGTGATATCCCTCTTTGAACAAGGCAAATTCGTCACGCAATAAATCTGCCGCTCACCATAGACCCACGCCCGTATATCGCAAGCGTCCTCCATACTCCTCTGATTTCGACATCGCGGCACAAAGACGTACCATCCCCCTTCCTCGCAGAAAAGCGTAAGCGTCGAACACTCGACAATAGTACCTTTACCCAACCCTGTTAGAACACTTTAAGCGGGTGTTTTCCGCTCATTTTTGCACGATATGTCGTTTGTTGTAGGAGGTACTACAACTGCGCGCCATCTCGCACAAAACTGAACGAAATCCACCTCGCTAAAAGCGAGCATTTTACAAGTGATATTTAGCACGAGAAAATAAACACATATCCGCTATAAATAAATTATATATGTAAAATGTGT
>CALWRK010000080.1 GCA_944383935.1 uncultured Clostridia bacterium | reverse complement strand
ATATAAATACACAATAATATTAGTACAACCCTCGTTAAAAGTCAAGGGGCTTACGCCCTTTCCTGTTGACGCACTGTCAATATCGTGCTATACTTAAATTACTGACAGAGTGTCAGCCCTCTTTTTCTATTAAAAAGCGGGTAATAGGAGGTATTTATGTTAGGTAACTTTACTTATTGCAACCCCACAAGGCTTTATTTTGGCAAAGATTCGCTGGAAAATTTGGAGGACGAACTGAAAAAATACGGCAAAAACGTAGTGCTCATATACGGCGGCGGTTCGATAAAGAAAAACGGGATATACGACCAAGTGACGGCTATTTTGCGCAAGAGCGGCAAGGCGGTGGCGGAGATCTCGGGAGTCATGCCCAATCCCACGCTGAAAAAACTGCTTGAAGGTGTGGAGATAGCGCGCGCCCACAAAGCGGATTTTTTGCTGGCGGTGGGCGGCGGCAGCGTATGCGATTATGCAAAGGCGGTATCCGTTTCCGTACACTGTAAGGGGGATATTTGGGACAAATATTTCGTGAAGTTCTTTGAACCCGTGTGCGAAATAGTGCCCGTGGGCTGCGTGCTCACCATGGTGGGGACAGGCTCGGAGATGAATGCGGGCAGCGTCATAACCAATACGGATACCAAGATGAAAGTGGGGCACGTCTTTAACGACTCCGTCATGCCCAAGTTCGCCGTGCTCGACCCCACATACACCCTCACCCTGCCCCACTATCAGATGGTGGCGGGTATATACGACATATTCAACCACATATGCGAACAATACTTTTCCGGCGAGGACGACAATACGTCCGACTACATCGCCGAAGGGCTTATGCGCTCACTGCTGCATTCTTCGCGCATAGCAAACAAGGATATGCTCGATTACGAAGCGCGCAGCAATATCATGTGGACCGCGACGTGGGCTTTGAACACGCTGGTGGCGTGCGGAAAATCCACCGACTGGATGGTGCATATGCTGGGACAGGCGGTAGGCGCATACACAAACGCAACTCACGGAATGACGCTGGCGGCGGTATCTTTGCCCTACTATCGGCATATTCTGCCCTATGGCATACACAAGTTCAAGCGCTTTGCCGTAAACGTGTGGGGAGTGGATCCTGCGGGCAAGAGTGACGAAGAGGTTGCAAAGCAAGGTCTTGAAGAGATGGAAAAGTGGATGAGAGAACTCTCCCTCGTAATGAACATCACCCTGCTGGGAGCAGACGAGAGCATGATAGAAAAACTGGCAGACAGCACGCTCGTGATGACGGGCGGCTATAAGGTTTTATCGCGTGAAGAGATATGCGAAATCTTCCGCGAAAGCCTGTAAAATTCCACCCCTGCCCTGTAAAATAACGGAGAATAGAAGATGCACGACAACATTTTGGTAGTATACTTTTCCGCCGGCGGGAACACCGCGCGCGCCGCACGGGAGATAGCGGGAGCCGTGGAAGGACATATCCGTGAAATTGTGCCTGCCATGCCCTATTCCGCGGCGGATTTGGACTGGACGGACAGGACAAGCCGTACTTCACGCGAGATGAACGACGCTTCCTGCCGTCCTCAGACGGCTTCGGAGATAGACATATCCTCATACGACACCATCTTTTTGGGCTTTCCGATATGGTGGTATACCGAACCGAGGATAATAGACACCTTTTTGGAAGAGCAGGATTTTTCGGGTAAAATTGTGATCCCATTTGCCACCTCCGGCGGAAGCGGAATTTCCGGCGCGGAAAATCGCATGATTAAAATATGCCCCGACGCAAAATGGCAAAAAGGCGCGATCGTAAATACGGGCGCGGCGGCTTGGGCGAAGAGGGCGATAAAATGAGCGAAGGCATAAAGTCCGCACGCAGGGAAGAGATAGTGGACGCCTGCGCCCGCCTGTACGACAAGATACCCTACAAGGAGATAACCTTGCTACGCATAGGCGAGGAGACCAGCTTTTCCCGCCCCTCCATATACAACTATTTTAACTCGCGCGAGGAGATATTCCTCGCCCTGTTGGAGAGGGAGTACCTAAGCTGGACGGAGGATTTGAACGCCCTCCCCGCCTGCAAAGACGCCGACGCGTTTGCAGACGCATTCGCCTGCGCTCTGGAAAAAAGGGGACGTATGCTCAAACTTTTGGCTACAAACCTCTATGACCTGGAAGCGGGAAGCGGGGAGGCGGCACTTATCCGCTTCAAGCGCGCATACGGCGCGGCTCTTCAAGCCACTCGCGACTGTCTGTCCCGCTCTTTCCCTTCCTTAAAGGACGGAGATAAAGACAGCTTTTTGTACGCCGTATATCCGTTCATGTTCGGAGTATACCCCTATACCGCCGTCACGGACAAGCAAAAACGAGCCATGGACGCCGCCGGAGTGAGCTATCCCGCATATTCCGTCCGCGACATCACACGCGCCCTTGCGATCGCTCTTCTGCGCGGGTTTCAATTAGACAGGAGAGGGTAGCCTCTCCTAAAAGGGCAAAGTGACAAAGCAGGAAAAGATGACGAGCGCAAGACAGGCGTAGCCGCACCCCTTTTTCACGGATGCGGGCGCACGACAATATACGGACGCGCACGCCAGCAGCGGATAATACAACACGCAGAGAAGCGGAGTGAACGTAGCCGTCAATGAAAGAGAGGTGAACTGCGCGGCTGCCTGCACAAAGAGTATGGCAAAATATGTGGGTACGCTCGCCGCGGTGAGCAATATCCCCGCCGGAGGGAGGATCGCCGCTATTACGGTGGCGGCGAGCAACAGCGGATAGAACGCCGATGTGAGCGGCACTATTATCAGATTTACCGGGATCGTAAGCGCGGGCACCGATCCGAAATAACAGAGCATAAACGGCAAAAGTCCGAAGTTTGCCGCCAAACTCACCGCCACGGTATCCGCCACCGGGCGCCATATAACCTTTCGCAAAGTGCGCGCCACAGGACGGGCTGTTCCCAGTATGCCGAACACCGAGCCGTAACTCATCAAAAAGCCCGCGTCGTAGAGGAAGAAGGGCGCAAAGAGCAATATCGCGCACGCGGAAAAACCGAACGCAGACAGGGCGTCGTAGCGCAAATTCATGTATTTGCACAGCGACGCCGTCATTATCATTACCGCGCTGCGCACCACGGAGGGAGAAAACGAGCACAGCGCGCTGTACCCCACCATTATAAACAGCTCCGCCGCAACGTGCAGCGCCTTGGGCATATGTATCTTGTTCAGCACCGCCGCGCAGGCGTAGAACAAGAGCGCGACGTGCAGTCCGGATACCGCAAACAGATGCGCCGTGCCCGTATCCCTGAAAGGCTGCGACACCGCATACTCCATATACGACGTATCCCCGAAAATCATGGCGAAAAGAAAGGACGCCGTTTCCTCACGGCAATTTGTGTAGAGCGCGTCCTTTACGGCAAAACGTATACTCTCCACCGCGGCGAATCCTCCCTTGGAAACTTCAAGCGCGGCGCCTTTTGCAAAAGCGGTGTAGTATACCCCGTATTTGGCGGCGACAGACGAAGAATACTCCCCTGCTTGAAACTCTTCGCCCGTAACGCTGCCGAAAAAGGCTATCCTATCCCCGACTTGCAGCTGCATTTCCGCCCCGGGGACATAGAACAGACTCGCCTTTCCGAAGATTTTCTCTCCGTTTACGCGTATATTTTCAAGCTCCATGGAATATCCTCCCTCTGTCAAGGTGAGAAATCCCCTTTTATCGCTGTAAGACGCGTCGGTGATCCTGCCTTCTATGTAGCCGGAATACTCGCCGGACGGAAAGAATGCGGCAAATAGGTCCGCACTCACCGCTCCCAGCAAAAATCCGACTGCAAACAGCATTATCCTCGTCCTGCCTCCTTTGAATATACTTATAAGCGCAAGGAGCAAAAAGAGTGCTCCTAGGGCGGCAAGCAAATAAAACGGCAAGAAAAATGCCGCAGATATTCCTACGGCAATACCGCCCGCAAGCCAAAGCGTGGGGCGAAAATATGTAAGGCGCGCGTCAGTTATTGCAATAGCGGGACTTATATTCCGCCATGGCCTTAGCTATCACCTTATCGGTGTCCTGTCTTCCGTAAATTTCCAGCACGGTCATCACTTTGCCTTCCAGTTGCTTATACACTCCGAAAAAGTGCTTTATCTCGCTCAAAATATGCGGCGGAAGCTCGGATATATCCGAATAGCAATTCATGTTTGGCTCCCTGAACGGAACGGCTATGACTTTTATGTCCTCCGCTCCGTCGTCTATCATGGTGATGTGCCCTATGGGATAGCACTCCACGATGGACAGGGGCACGAGCGGTTCGCTGCACAGCACCAGCACGTCCAGCGGATCTCCGTCATCCGCGAAAGTGCGGGGAATAAAGCCATAGTTGGCGGGATAGTGCGTGGAGGTATAGAGTATGCGGTCGAGCCTAAGCATACCCGTGGTCTTATCCACCTCGTACTTGTTTTTGCTGCCCTTGGATATCTCTATACAAGCTATAAAATCTTCGGGAGCCACTCTGCTCTCTTCCAAATCATGCCAAATATTCATAATTTTCCGCGGATCACCATTTATTGTATACTTTTTCCGCAAACCCCCTTTGTCCGTTAAGTGTTATTATACTGCCGTCGTCCAGCTTGGCTGTGCCGTAAAATCCGCCGAACACCTGGTGCTGGCGAGTGCACAGTACGCCCAAACTCAAGCCGTCACGCCTGTCTACATCGGGGCGGAAGGAGAGGTCGAGCCTGCCCTCATCGTCCGTAATCTTCCATTCCCCCTCAAAGTCGCTCTCTCCGCCGGGGAGGGAGGGGATGTCAAAAACCACCCTGTTCAGCTTATGCGCCTTACCCTTGTAAAAGAGCATATTCTCAGACGCCGCGGACGTATTTCCAAAGCCGTATCCCAGATTGAACCCGAACTTCTCCCCGTCCACATAGGCGGAAAGACTGCTCCAATACCAAGTATTTTCATACGTCCACACACCCCTGCCCCAGTCAAGCACGGCGAGGGATTTGCTCGGGTCGAAATCGCGGCGCGCTCCGCCCAGCTCAAAGTAGCCGGACGCGGTCATGCAGTTGAGTTTTGCGTTATAGTAAAACGCCTTGTCGTTGCCGTCAAAGGGCGTGGCTATGACCATGTTCTCCTTTTGCCAGTCGGAGAGGGTGATATCCGCTATCAGCGTCTTGCCGTCGCGGAACTTGGGATATTCGCAGTGCAATCTGCGGTATATGCCGTCATTTTCAAAAGACAGTTTCTTCCCCATCACTCGCAGAGATACGTCCCCGCACTCGTATGTGGAGGGAAACCCCGTCTTTCCCAGCGGCAGCAGTCCTATGGCGGATTGAGTCTTATACGAAGCCGCGTGCGTGTCCACCAAGGATACGCTCGCCATGGAGATATAGCCTATATCGGCAATGGTGAGGCATAAAAATACCTCTCCGTCCGTAATCGCATAGTAGTCCCATTCTTTAATTCTGAGTTTAGAGGCTTTTATCGCGGTTCTATCGTACTTCCTAACCAGAGATGTGGCATATCCCGCCTGAGCCAACTTACCGTTTTCATCCAAAAGCTCCCCCTCTGTCAACAATGTCTGCATATTTCCCTCCATATGCCAAAAGACGCAACGCCGCACCTTTTGACGTCGAAAATAGATAATACTATCTTATTTTCATTATAACACCTTTATTATATCACAGGAAAATAACTTTGTAAATACCCTATCTGCGGCAATTACAGAACACCT
>CALWRK010000079.1 GCA_944383935.1 uncultured Clostridia bacterium | reverse complement strand
CGAGAAATATTAGTATAATATTTCAAGGTCATCGAAACGTTCGAATGACCCATCCAGATTGATACTTGTTTCGTGACGATTCCCGCTCGAGCGCAGTTTGTAGCAAAGGTATGACTTGGGCTGAGAGGGCGCAGAGGCGGATATTTCTGGAAAAATCATGGTTTTTTATACGGGGACGGGCAAATCCGAGGGCGCGGCGGGCTTGACGGGGGAAATATGCTTGACATATATGTCTTTGAGGGATATAATCTTATTAAACCGTTGAAGCGGAAGTAACGGCAATCGTGCATTCACAGAGAGTCCGGAGGGGTGAGAGTCGGATAAAACGCAGGTTGTCAAATGGACCGCCGAGGGCGCGAGGGAAAGGCTGTTTGCCGAGTATGGCGCGACGTGGGCTGCGCGTGAAGCGGCGAAGATATGCAGGTATCTTACAAGTGCGCACGCAAGTGCGAATCAAGGTGGCACCGCGAATCGAAATATCGATCCGTCCTTGACTTAATTTAGTCATGGGCGGTTTTTTATGCCCGTGGAAGGAGGCAGCATGAAAAAGGGAAGATTCGGCATATTCGGCGGACAGTACGTCCCCGAAACGCTTATGCCGGAGTTGGAAAGGTTGGAGAGGGTGTATAACGAATGCAAAAAGGACAAGGCGTTCAATGACGAGCTGCGCTTTTTGCTGAACGATTATGCGGGCAGACCCTCCCTGCTGTACTACGCAAGCAATATGACAAAGGCGCTGGGCGGGGCGAAGATATACTTAAAACGCGAGGATCTCAATCATACGGGCGCGCATAAGATAAACAACTGCTTGGGACAGGCCCTTCTTGCCAAGAAGATGGGCAAAACGCGCCTCATCGCGGAGACGGGCGCGGGTCAGCACGGAGTGGCTACCGCCACGGTGGCGGCTCTTTTGGGCATGGAGTGCGAGATATTCATGGGGAAGGTGGATACGGACAGACAGGCGCTGAACGTATACCGTATGCAGTTGTTGGGCGCAAAGGTGCACGCGGTGACAAGCGGAACGCAGACGCTGAAAGACGCGGTGAACGAAACCATGCGCGAGTGGGCGGGTAATGTGAAAGATACGCATTATGTATTGGGTTCGGTGATGGGACCGCATCCCTTTCCGCTAATCGTGCGCGATTTTCAGAGTGTGATAGGCATAGAAGCGCGCGAGCAGATTTTACAGGCGGAGGGAAAGCTGCCGTCCGCGGTTTTGGCTTGCGTGGGAGGCGGAAGCAACGCCATCGGAATGTTCCACGCCTTTGTGCCCGATGAGAAAGTAAGGCTTATCGGATGTGAGGCGGCGGGCAAGGGTGTGAATACCCCCTATCATGCCGCGACCATGGCAAGGGGCAGCTTGGGTGTTTTCCATGGCATGAAATCGTATTTTTGCCAGGATGAAAACGGACAGATAGCGCCGGTGTATTCCATATCCGCAGGACTGGACTATCCCGGCATAGGTCCCGAACACGCCTACCTGCACGACGTAGGCAGGGCGGAGTATGTGCCCGTTACGGACGACGAGGCGGTGGACGCGTTTGAATTTTTAGCGCGCACGGAGGGCATTATCTGTGCGATAGAGAGCGCTCACGCCGTGGCACACGCCAAGAAATTGGCTCCCGCCATGGAAAAAGACGAGGTAATTATTATCTGCCTTTCGGGCAGAGGAGATAAAGACGTAGCGGCGATAGCGCGCTACAAAGGAGCGGATCTGTATGAGTGATATATCGGACGTATTTGAAAAAGGCAGGGCGCTTATAGCCTTTCTCACCGCGGGAGATCCCTCCTCCGAAAGCACGGTAAAGTACATATCTGCACTCGCCCGCGGCGGCGCGGACATCATCTTGTTGGGCATACCCTTTTCCGATCCGATAGCGGAAAACGCCGCCGTTCAAGATTCGAACATACGCGCGTTAAAAGGCGGGGTAAGCGTGGAAAAAACCTTTGAAATCGTGGGGCAGGTACGGAAAAATTGCGATATCCCCATCATCTTGCGCAGCTATCTCAACCCCGTTTTCCGTTACGGATACGAGAAATTTTTCGCGCGCTGTAAAAGTCTGAATATAGGAGGAATAGAAGTGCCCGATCTGCCCTTTGAAGAAAAGGAAGAGTTACAGCCGTACGCGAGAGAAAACGGAGTGGATATCATCTCGGAAATAGCTGTGGCAGATAGGACGCGAGTGAGGAAAATAGCCGCCGAAGGACAGGGATATCTCATGATATGCGCTCAAAATGAGGAAAGAGGCGCGCTCGCCCTTATGGCTGCGGGGGAAGTGCCCGTCGTTGCGGTGGCGGAGCGGGCGGAGGACGCCATGACGTTGCCATGCGCGGGCATATGTACGGGCGGCGGTGCGGTGGAAAAGATAGCCATGCTCGGCGAACACGCGGAGGACGCGCTCGCGGAATATGCCGCCGTCATGAAGAGGGCTCTATACGCGCGCTAGCCGCGCAAAGCGGGTATTGACAATTTTTTCGCCCTGCGTTAAAATTATGTGAGGGCGGAAATATGGCGACCAAGATAACGAAACTAAGCGACGACACCTTTATGCTCACGGATAAGTTTATCCGCGTGAATGAGTTTTTGCTCATAGGGTCGGAGCGCGCTCTCTTGCTGGATACCGGTTACGGCAGCGGATTAAAGGAGAAAGTCAAAAAGCTCACCTCCTTGCCGGTCACGGTGGCAAACACCCACCTCCATCCCGACCACAGCAACGGAAACCGACTGTTTGACGAGATATTCGTAGGCGAGGCGGACTTGCCCTCAAAAGGTATGCCGTCCAATGACTTGGCAAAGGCGGTGGCTACATATTATTTCATCAATTCCCGCATTCCCGATGCGATAATCGAAAAGGTCTTGCAATACGGGCTTATACGCACGGGCGGGGAAAAATATTCGCCATTATGGAAGAGTATCGACTTGGGCGGCAGGGTGATACGCACGCTTCCGTGTCCGGGACATACGCCGGGCTGTACGCTGTTTTTAGATGAGAAAAACAAGTGGGTTTTTGCGGGAGATACGATAAATCCCGCCTTTTGGGCGTTCACCAATCCCGCGCTTACGCTTATAGACTATGCACGGGTATGGATGCGCTTGCAACCGGAATTGGAAGGGTACGGGAAGATTTTCATTTCCCATCACTCAAAACCGCTGGACGCGGGGTATGTGGGCGCGTTTATAAAGAATTTGCTCGGCATGACCTTGAAGGACGGAAAGCCCTCTTTCATAAAGGGAGGTACGCCCCAGCAGGTGCATATATATAAAAGACGCGATGAAAAATACGGGAACATGGCGGTGTGGGCGTATCCGTCACAGGTGAGAAAGGTATGACGTTTGCCGAAAAAGTTGCGAAAAATATGGCTAAATCCATGAAAAAGCACGACGAAAAGCACAAGTCAGGCAAGCCGCTGCCAAAGGGAGCAGAGGTTAGAGAATACGCCTATCTGCCCGATGGACATGAGATGCATAAACTCAACGTATACCGTCCCAAAGACGTCAACGGCGTGCTTCCGCTCATAATAGATATACACGGCGGCGCATGGATTTACGGAGATAAAGACTTAAATAAGGGGATGTGTATGTATCTGGCGGCGCAGGGGTACTGCGTGGTTGGCATGAGTTATCGCCTAATACCCGAGGTGACGCTGGAAGATCAGGTGCGGGATATATTTGACTCCCTTCACTTTATTGCTCGGCACGCGCGGGAGTGGGGCGCGGATACTTCTCACGTCATGCTCACGGGGGATTCCGCGGGAGGGCACCTATCCTCCCTTTCCCTGTGCATATGTCTTTCCGCGCGGCTGAGGGAGATATACGGCGTAACCGCCCCCGAAATGCACTTTGACTGCCTTGTCATGAGCCATCCCGTGTGCGAGGTGCACTCCATAATGCGCGCCAAGGACTTTTCTCCGTCCCCGCACTTTGCCTGGTTCCAGCGTGAATTCGAGCCGCTTCTCTTCGGAAGCGACCCCGGCAGCAGCAAGATATATAACTTCGCTTCGTTTACGCAATACAGTCGCGGGTTAACCTTGCCGCCCGTGATGATAATAGGTTGTGAAAGGGACGTATATGGCAAGCACAGCAAATTTTTGAGCGCATACATAGAAAAAATGGTGCGAGAGGGCAGGTGTAAGCGCTTTGTGTTCGACTATACCGACAAGGCGTCCGAACGCGACAAACTCTGCCATGTGTATGAAGTGATGTATCCCGATTTGCCCGATTCGCAAAGGGCGCTCACTGCGGCGCTCGACTTCTTTTGCGAGAGCATGAAGGATTAAAAAGTCGGCGGAGAGGGGGAGAAAGAATAAAATAAAGAGGTGGAATCATGTTAAAAGCAGGAGATGCGGCTCCGCAGTTTACTTTGGCGGACAAGGATGGGAAAGAGGTATCTCTTACCGATTTTTTGGGTAAGAAAGTGGTTTTATATTTCTATCCCAAGGACAATACTCCCGGCTGTACCCGTCAGGCGTGCGCCTTTGCGGGCGCGAATGCGGATATGGCGGAAAAGGGAGCGGTGGTCATAGGTATAAGTAAGGATAGCGCCGCTTCTCATGCGGGTTTTGCGGCGAAATACAATCTGCCGTTTATTCTCCTTTCCGATCCCGATCTAACGGCGATAAGGGCGTATGGTGTATGGCGAGAAAAGAAACTGTACGGCAAGGTGAGTATGGGCGTGGTTCGCACCACGTTCATTATAGATGAAAAGGGAGTAATCACTCACGTCATGGATAAGGTAAAGCCGGATACGAACGCGCAAGAGGTGCTAAGTCTTTTGTAATATGCGCAGGCAGAGCGTTCGGCAGGACGATTTTATAAGATATAAGGAGGGGTGTTATGGAATCTCAAAAGGTAAACGCGCTTATGTTTGCGCTGGGTAAGAATATCCCGCAGGAGCGGGTATACGAGTTGCAACAGGCGCTCATCTCCGCGCCGGACGAAAGGTACGGCATCTTGGCGGCATATCCCGCAAAAGATCCCGTTGTGGTCACACTGATGTCCGTATTCTTGGGTACAATGGGCATAGACCGCTTTATGATAGGGGATATAGGATTGGGGCTGCTTAAACTCTTCACATTCGGCGTGTGCGGAATCATGTGGTTTGTAGACCTATTCCTCGTGGGCAAACGGGCAAAAGAGAAGAATTTTGCAGAGATAATGCAGCGCTTGATATGAGTACGCTCCGTATTCTCCGTCGCCGCAAGTATATGGCGGAGTTGATCGCAAGGGCGTGCGTGCTTTGCGCCGCAGCCCTCGCTTTTCTTATATTCCGCCACTTTACCGGCATAACCTGTCCTATACGGCATATCACGGGCATCTCCTGTCCCACTTGCGGCATGACGGGCGCAATCTTATCCCTATCTGAGGGAGATATCGCCGGTTATCTCTCCCAAAATGCCTTTGCGCTCCCCGTAGGCGCGCTCTTGCTATCGCTGCTTTTCCCCTCTCTCTGGAAGCAAAAGCCCTTTCTTATCGCAGTCGCCGTCACGCTTGCCGCCAACGCCGCATACTATGTCTGCCGCCTCTTCGGCGTAGCAGCGTAACCCGTCGAAAGTACCGCCGCCGATGATAATTTAGTCAATAAAAAATTTTTCGCCCTCATTTGCTTGTCTATTTTTTTTCGATATGCTATTATTCTATATGCGCTTTGGCTTTGGAGAGATGTCTGAGAGGCCGAAAGAGCACGATTGGAAATCGTGTGTACGTTAAAAGCGTACCGAGGG
>CALWRK010000078.1 GCA_944383935.1 uncultured Clostridia bacterium | reverse complement strand
GAATACGTCGTAAGTAAAGGTGGTGGAATCGAGCAGAGTGCCGTCCTCCAGCAGCAGGGATACGCCGCCTTTTGCGTCATCTACTATGGCGGAGGTATCTACGTCTACTTGCAAGCGCAAGCCGTATTCCTGCAATTCCTTGCTCACTGCGTCCGGCGTGCCGCTACAGGAGAAGGAATAGGGGGAATATAACATATCCACTTGTACGCTTATATTTATCGCCTCGCTATATAAGAAATCTTCGCTTAAAGTAAGTTTGGGAGAGTTGGCGTATACATATGCGTAGGTTATCGTGCGCGCTTCCGCCTCCGTCACCACGCGCAAGGTGGTTGTGTAGGCAAATTCTTCAAGTCCGGGTATGGTGATGGTTATGGTCTGTTCTCCTACTTGGGTGTTGTCCAGACCCGTGACATTGCTCGAATCAAAGGAGATACTTGTGGAGTAGGCATATCCGAAGTACACAGTGGCAGATCCCGTAATTTCTTCTCCCACGGGCAGCACTTTTGGCAGGTTGTAGTAGTGCACATCTCTTATATTTGCCACTTCGTCCTGCGCGTCGTAGATATTGTAGAGTACGGGGAAAGTGACGTCACCGAATATCTCGCTGTTATAGTGTCCTATGGCGCCGTATACGCCCGCAGGCAGGGAGGTGTCTATCCCCTCCACATAGAAGGTGGATAGGTCGACTACATCCTCCGCGTCCACAAACGTGCCCGTCGCATTGTGCAAGAAGGTGGTGGGCAAATAATAGGCGTCCATAAAGTCCGCCAAATCGGGAACTTCCGTGTCTTTTAGGAGCACAAAGCCCATCCCTCTTTCCAAACTGCCGAACAGGGTGAAGTTGCCGGGAGTGGAGGAGTCGTATGCATAGCAGGTTATATTCGTGCTCATGCCCTCCACCGTGAGGGTGAGAACAAAGTAACCTTCGCCTTCCGAGGTGTAGTTTAATTGGTAATTAGTCAAGTCGGTTATCTCCATTTTGGAGTCCAAACTTGCGTCATAGAAGTATATGTTCGCCACCTGCAATATCGCCGTGCACAGCTGCTCGCGGGTGAAGTTGACGGGCACAAAGGCGGGTGCACTCTGGTAGGAATACAGGCTGTTGCCCGTAGCGGACTGATCGACAAAGAGGGCGTCCAACGCGTCCTGCACCTGCGCGCCTATCTGCCTCAGCTCCTCGTCGGTGTATTCATCGATCGGCTTGTTTTGCCAGTTGAATATCAAATCCAGCATGGGCTCGGGATTTAGCTCGAATAGGGGAGCAAGCATGGAAGCCATATCGTATATGGCGTTTATCTCTTTCAGTTGCAGCTCCTTGACAACGGGGCTGAGGAAGTTGCCCACTCTTACCGCAAACAAGCCCAACTTCTCCGTCTTGTCAGGTTCGACGTCCTCCTTGTTGTAGTCGTCAAAGTCCATATACAAATCGCTTGCCAGCCCAGGAGTTATCTCGGTAAGTGTGTAGGTGAGCACTTTATACATGGCAGTGGAGATATACGCCATGTTTTCGGCATCCAAATCCATTCCCAAATCCGCGTTAATGTCCAACACATCCAGCACATAGCTGGACAGAGAGGAGGACAACTTTATCAGCAAGGGGTCATCCAATATGTCTCCGAGTTCTTTTTGTATCAGATCGCCCACCGTGTTTAAGGCGTCTATCATCTCCTTATAGGAGAGGGCGTCGCCGGAGAGAATATCGCTCAGGCTGCCGTCTAGCAAAACCACTATCGCTTCTTTGACGGTGGAGAGCAAATCTAACAGCCTATCCGTGTCGTAATCTTTAAGTATGGAGAGGGTGTTTAGCAGATTGTTCAGAGAATACGCCACCTCGTCCCTGGTCAGCATCTCCATCACGGAAGAGTATATGCTTTTGGTTATGTCCTCTTGGGAGATAAATTCCTCCCAGAACGCCTTCAGCTCGTCGTTGTAATCATAGAAGGACGAGAGGTCGTTAAAGTAAGCAGAGTTATTATCGGAAGATTCGATACCCAAGCTGACGTCGTTAAAACTCACATATATCTCGTAGTAATCTGCAGCCGCGTTTGGATCGCTGTAAAAGATGAGTGCGAGGAAGGAAGAGATCATGCTCGCCGTTCCGCGGGGAGTGAGGTTTTCCGACAAATATCCGGCAAAATTTTGCAACTCCACAATGGATTCCCTGCTCACAATCATATCCCACACTTCTTCGAAGTCGTCACCCTCGTCTATGGCGGTATACAGTCCACTCAAGAATGCGGCATCTCCGCCGACGGCTATGTCCACGGCGCCGCTGAACTGCTCGTTCGTTATGCCGCCCGCCTTGACTATGGTAAAGATCGTGTCCACCACTTCATCGTCGTCTGCAGGCAAGTAGGGGAATACGGCGGCTATTCTCTCCAAATCCGCTTTCAAAAGCGCCTTGTCCAAATTCTCGTTGGGAGTCACCTCTTCAAATTCGCCCAAGCTGTCGGAATATACTCTGATAGGAGCGCTTATCGTATTGCCGGCATAGGTGATGAACACCATATTTTCGCCCTCTTCAGAGGAGTCAAAGCCTGTCACCATGTCGGTGGTGATGGATATTTTTGTCGAACCTTCGTAGAGCAGGTAAGCCCCGTCCAGATATATCTCTTCACCTATGAGGTAGGACGTCTGCCATGCCCCCAAGCTGAGATCTTCGGTGGACTCGGGCGCGGATACTTGTATGCTCGCCGTCAAGGAGAAATTGCCGTAGGTTATGGTCAAATCGAACTTGCCGTACTCGCTCGTATCAAAGCCGGTGACCATATCGGCGGTGATGTCCACTAATTGAGTGGAGCCGTCCTTCATGGTGGCTATCAGCTTTCCGCCCTTGAACTGTTCGTTCAGCAGGTAGAACTCGTTCCACGTTTCCAAATCCAGCGTTATGCCCGTCACTTCTGCGGCAGCTTCCGTACGCGTCACGCGGAATGCAAATACGTCGTATTCCGCAGGTGCGGCGGCAAACCAGCCCATTATGTAGAATACGTTTTCCCCTTCCGCAAGAGGTACGCTGTCCCCCTCTATCTCCTCGTTAAGGTCTTTGTCCGCAAAGGCGCGAAGCTCCAGCTTTGCTCCGTCTTTGAACTTGATGGAAGATAGGGGAAAGGAAGAATAGGAACTCTGCACGCGGAACGTAACCGTCTTTGTGTCCATGTCCACATTCGCGTCCGTAACTCCGTCGATACCATCTATGGGCAGGGTAAAGGTGCCCGTGGCGTCGGGATCGCACGCGGCAAACACGCCGAGTACGCTCGCAAAAAGCACTATCGCCACTAATACCGTGAACAGTTTCTTTTTCATGACATCCTCCTTTATCACATAAGGATATAATTATATATCTATATTATAACAATACGGTATGCTTAATGTCAACAAAATAACAAATTTTAATAAATATTATAATTGAATATAACAGCCGTCCAGGCTCCCGACTTTCGCCGTGCGAGTGTCGTAAAAAATATTAAATCGGTAATAAATTTTCAAAATGAATATTGACATCGCATTTTTGAAAGATTAAAATTTAAGCGGAAGCACGGGTATGATTTACGCGGCTTACCAAAGGGAAAAGGAGGGAAATATGCAGGAAAAGTATTCAGCGCTCTTCACGCCTTGGAAGATAGGAAACGTGGAGATAAAAAACAGGATAGTTATGTGTCCCATGGGAGGGACGTCGCTCTTCGGCTGGATGGAGCCCAACCATTTCGATAAGGAATCCGCTAACCTGTTCAGGCAGATAGCGCAAAACAACGTGGGCTTGATAATCCCCGGTATAGCGCCGCTGAGGGACACCATTTTGGGCAAGTGGCTCTATCAGGGCAAGGGCAAGTTCAAAAAGCTGAAGGAGTTTATGGATGAAATCCACTCCACGGGCGCAAAGCTGTTTGTCCAGCTCACGGCGGGCTTTGGCAGGTCCTTTGCCATAACAAACGCCTTAGTGCCCTTTTTGAAGTACAAACCGCTCGGCGCCTTGATGAAACCCATAATAGATATTCAGCACATATGCGCTTCTCCCAGCGAGTTGCCTTCGCGCTGGGCGGAGGACGTTATGTGCCGCGCGCTCACTAAAAAAGAGATAGAACAGTTCATCTACGCCTTTGCCGAAACGGCGCGCCTTTGCAAGGAAGCGGGCGTGGACGGAGTGGAGGTGCACGCGGTGCACGAGGGGTATCTGCTCGACCAGTTCACCCTGCCTTACACCAATAAGCGCACCGACGAATACGGCGGCAGTTTCGAAAACAGGTATCGCTTCCCCGTGCAGGTGGTGCAGGCGATAAAGAAGGCGTGCGGAAAGGATTATCCCGTTTCGCTCAGATACTCCGTTATAAGCAAGACCAAAGGCTTTTGCGAGGGCGCGGTGCCCGGCGAGGAATATACGGAAGTGGGCAGGGATATGGCGGAGAGCGAGCGCGCCGCCAAGTATTTGCAGGACGCGGGATACGATATGCTAAACGCGGATAACGGCACTTACGATGCCTGGTATTGGGCGCATCCGCCGGCATATATGCCCGAAAACTGCAACCTGGACGACGTAGCGCACATCAAAAAATTTGTGGATATCCCCGTGGTCTGCGCGGGCAGAATGCGCCCCGACGACGCCGCAGAGGCGATAAAGGAAGGCAGGATAGACGCCATGGGAGTGGCGCGCCAATTCCTCACCGATCAGCAGTGGGTCACCAAGCTCATGCAGGGCAGGGAAGCGGAGATAAAACCGTGTATATGCTGCCACAATGCCTGCTTCGACATGGCGCACTACAAGGGCGCGGCAAACGACGAGAAGTTCGAGGACGCTTCGCATATGGCGCGCTGCGCGCTCAACCCCTGCACCATGCAGAGCGGAAAATACGACGTCACCCCCGCCAAGAAAAAGCGTAAAATAGCCGTTGTCGGCGGCGGTATAGGCGGCATGGAAGTGGCTTTGACTGCCAAAAAACGCGGTCACGACGTGACCATATACGAAAAATCCGACAGGCTGGGAGGCGTGTTTATCGCCGCCGCCGCGCCCGATTTCAAGGAAAAGGACAAGCAACTCATCCGCTGGTATATCGACGAGGTAAAAAAGAGCGGCATAACCGTAAAATTCAATGCCGAAGTAAAGGACGTCTCCGCCCTTGACGCGGACAAAGTGGTGGTCGCCACCGGTTCAAAGGCGCGTAAATTGCGCCTCCCCGGTATAGAGCGTTCCATGGAGGCGGTGGATTATCTGCTGGGCGCGCCCGTGGGCGAGGACGTGGTGATAATAGGCGGCGGCCTCACCGGTTGCGAGATAGCCTACGACCTCATACAAAAGGGTAAACGCCCCGTGATAGTGGAGATGAAAAACGACCTCATCGCCGTGCGCGGAGTGTGCCTTGCCAATTCCTCATATCTGCGCGACTACTTCAAGTTCAAAAAGACTCCCGTCTACTTGGAAAGCGGCGTCACGGAGATAGGTAAGGACAGCGTAACCATTCGGGAAAAGGACGGAAAACTCGTAAAGGTCAAGGCGGACAGCGTGATAACTTCCGTGGGCTATACCCCTTCTCCGCTCGGCGGCGCGAAAAAATCCCTCATCGTGGGCGACGCGTCGCGCGTAGGCAATTTGCGTACGGTAATATGGCAGGCAAGACGGGTGGGGAGGAAATTGTAAGAGATAATTTTTTCAGAAGCGTGACGCTGCACCCGAGAAAGCCTTGCACAGGCAAAATGGAAAGCATAGCTGTTTTCTTTGCACAAACAAAAACTCTGAAAAAATCGTTAGATTTTTCGGAAGTTCGCAGCTATGCAATAAGGCAAACTGCCGTTACTTCCGACAAGTG
>CALWRK010000077.1 GCA_944383935.1 uncultured Clostridia bacterium | reverse complement strand
TGGTAGTGGTAATGGTCATTTTACTAAATTAAATATTTGAGAGTATAAATCCAATAAAAACGAAGAACGACCTATGACGTTCAGAGGTCGTTCTTCGTTAAATCCAGACTGCTTTTTGTATTTTTTAGACTGTCCATTTTTGTTATTCTATTCTTCCGCGGACTGTTCGTGGGTTGCCGGCTGGTCGGGCGCCTCGACATTGATATTTTCCTTCTGTTCTAGGGCGTCGTTTTCCGCCACCGCCGGCGCGCCTTGGGAATTTTCCGAGCAAGCGCTTTCTGCTTGTCCCGCATGGGGCAGGGCGATGTCGTGCACAGACGCATATTCTTCAAGGGTCAAGCCCTCTTTCTTTGCGGCTTTCGTCAGCCTTGTCTGCTCCTTGGCTTGGGCGCGCGCCGCCTTTCTTTCCGCCATGTCGGTCTTTATCTGCTTTATGTCGATAAGAGGTGCGTCGGGGTCGTAGTCAAAGCCGAATTCCGCCGCCTTGGCACGCATCATCTCTTCGTGGCGCTTATGCCTTTGTATGCGGCGCGTTTCGTTATAATCTTCCGCGTCGTCGTTGTAGACTATCTCCTTGCCCTTGCGCTTTAAGATGGCGGCGTGAGCCTTTTCCTTAAAGAGCATGATTGCGGGTAACAGGGTGAACACCAAGATGTAGCTGAAGAAAGTACCGCGCGCGATGAGTTCGGTTATCTGTCCCACGATGATGTTGCTGGTTATCAAATTCACCGCAAGGCAGACGGCTATCAATATCGCCGCGGAGGTAGTCACCGAAGGCGCGGAGCGATAGATTGCGTTGCGAATTGCGCGCTCGGGGCGGCAGCCTTTTTCCTTTTCCTCGTTCAGCTTGGATGTGAAGAGTATTGCGTAGTCCACCGTTGCGCCCAGTTCTATGGCGGAAACGATGAGGTACGCCATGAAATTTATCTGACCGGAGAATACGGAGAGTATGCCCGGGGCGAAGGGGGCGAGGAGGGACACGAAGTATACTATTGCCAGGTTGAAGAAGATGCCCGCTTCTATGACCGCCAGCAATATAAGCGAGGTTATAAAGGAGCGGAAAGTGAAGAGGAGTATCACGAATATTATCACCGCAGATAGGATGTTCACCAGCATGAAATCGTCGGGGGTGACGGCGGCAAGGTCGCTTGCGCCTTGGGCAAGACCGGTGATTATCACCTCGTTTTCCGCAATGCCGAAGGACTGCGCCACATAGGAGCGGATAGCTGCGATGGAGGCATAAGATTCCGTATCCTCCGGGTGTCCGTCCAGGTTTATGGTGTATAGCATATATTCGCGCGTCTGTCCCGCGTCGTCGGTATAACTGCTGACGAAGTTGCCTTGGATGAAAGACATTACAATTCCGTTTGCCACGCCGTCTATTTCGTCGTATCTGTTTTGAGGGATCATCGTGCACAAAGACAAGATGTCCGTCGCCTTGTGTTCGCCGTCCTTCGCGCCCAAATCGTTGCGCAGGTAGTCGATGAATTCATACTGTTTTGCCACATAGTCGGTGGCGTCGTCTTCGTCCCCTTCCACGGGGGAGAAGGGCACGACCACTATCACCTGGTTGGACGACCCTTGCAGCACATATTGCGGCGTTGTCATATCCTCGGCAGCCACGGTTTCCGTGGTGGAGATATATCCCAGCGGCGCGAGCGATTGAAAGTAGGCGCAGGGCAGGCAGATTATCGCGCATATGGCGATAACGGCGATAGCCACGCCCTTTTTGGTTATGTTTTTGGAAACAAAGCCCAAGCGGGGTTCCACCACCCACGAGTGCTGAGATTTCATTATCGGCTTATTGAATAGGAGTATGAACACGGGCTGTAAAATTATGACCGTGAGCAGGGAAAGGAGCACGCCTTTGGCGAGCACAAAGCCCAGATCGTAGCCCATGCCGAACTGCATGAAGAAGAGGGCGATAAAGCCGCCTATCGTGGTGAGCGCGCTTGCGGATATGGAAGCCAGCGTCTTAGGCAGGGCGGAGATTATCGCGTCGCGAGGGTTGAGTTTTATGCGCAGCTCCTCATAATATGTGTGCATCAGGAAGATGGCGTAGTCCATCGCAAGCGCCAGTTGAAGTATGGTGGAGCAGGAGGAGGTTATCGTGGATATCGTACCCACCGGGTTGCCCGCTATGATGTTGGAGCCCATGTTGAGCAGAATGGATATGCCCAGCGTAGCCAAAAATATGAGCGGTTCGAAATAGGAGTGCGTGGTGAGCAGCAGTATGATAAACACCGCCACCACCGCGATAGCCACGAATATGGGCATATCGTTTACCGAACTGTCCACCAAGATACGCGCGTTCTGCGCCGTGCCGCCGAAGTAGTAACACGATTCTGCGGAGATGGTTTCGCTGATAAGTCCCGCCGATTTTTGCTGGCTGATGTTGTCGTTTATTATCTCTTCTATCCTGTTCAACGCCTCTATCGTGACGTTGTCGCTGGACGCGCTCTTCAAGTAAAAGGAGAGTATGTAAGTGGTGACCACGGTGCCGTTGCCCAGCTCCGTTTCCTTTACATAATTGCCGCTGACGTTGTCATACAACTCTTGGGCGGTGGTGGGGTCCATGGTTATCGCTCCGCCCAAAAAGCCGTCGCCGCCCAGCTGCAAGAGCATATCGAAGGTGCCTATCCACACGCTTTTGCTTATTATGGTGGAAGTGCGTTCTTTACCGTCGTCATCCTTGGTGACGTACATGGTTTTGAGCGTGTCGTCCCCGGTTATGGAATCGTATATGGTCTGTACTTGGTCTTTGCTTAAATAGGAGATGGCTATATTCAAATCTCCCTGAATGGAGTAGGCTTCTTCCAGCACCTTTTTGCCTATCATGGTGTTGGTGTCGTCTTTGAGATAAGAGGTGACGTCGCCGTTTTTCTGGACGAATAAAAGTCCGATAAAAGATAAAACGAGCAGTATGGCTATCACGCCCACTACTACCCATTTATGATCGAGCAGCCTGCCGGCAAATGCCGCGGTAAGCGCGCCCTTTGGACGCTTTTGTCCGCTCTTTTTTGAGAAAAACTTTCTCTTACTCTTTCCGGTTTGTTCGGAAATGTTCTCTTCCGCGACTGTTTTTTCCTCTTCTTCCATGTATGACTCCGCACACGCATTGCGCGTAAAATTTAATCATGGACATACTATCATAATTAAAGATAAATGTCAACAAGATATTGATTGAATAGCATGACAGAGATGTCAATGTATACGATATGTAAAATAAGTCCGCATATTATACTGCGCTTGGATGTAAAAGGAGCGGCTTGCACTTGGCAAGCCGCTTAAAAGGATATAATTGCAAATATCGCTCAGATGATATACTTATTCAGTTTTGCGGGAGCGGCGTCCAGCTCCTGTTTTTTGGCTTCGTAGCCGTTCCTGCCCAAGAGGGCGTAGGTGGCATTCTTGCCTTCTTCCACACCGGGCTGATTGAAGGCGTCTATGCCCAGCAATTCTCCGCAGTATGCCGTTTCCATCATAAACAGCATGAGCAGCTGTCCCAGCGTGAATTCGTTGAGCACGGGCAGGGTGATGGAGTAGTTCATCTTACCCGCCTTGGTCACAGCGTACTCGGTGGCTTTTTGCTCGGCTTTGATAAGCTCGCTCATTGTGTGCCCGGAGAGGAAGTTCACGTCGGGGATGTCCTCGCAGCCGCCGGGGATGGTCACGTCCGTGCGGTAGCTGTCCACTCCGATAAAGGTGATCACCTTGTCAAAAGGTCCCTCCGTGTACAGCTGCACCTGGGAGTGCTGATCGGTCACGCCCAGCGCCTTCACGGGCGTTTGACCTACGTTGCAGTCCTTGCCGTCCAAGGTCTTGTTCTTGCCCAAACTCTCCGCCCACAGCTGAGCGTACCAGTCGGCGATATATTGCAGACCGTCGACATAGGGCATCATGACGGAGATATTCTTGTTGTACTTTTCCATGGCGATATACATGAGAGTCGCGGACATGAGGGCGGGGTTGCGCTTCATGTTGGGATTTTCGCACAACTCCTGCATGAACTTGGCGCCGGCGAGCATACCGCGGATGTCTATGCCCAGCACCGCCGCGGGGAGCAGACCCACGGGGCACAGCTCGCTGAACCTGCCGCCCACGCCGTCGGGGATATAAAAGGTCTTGTAGCCTTCTTTTTGCGACAGCTTTATCAAATTGCCCTTGGAGCGGGAGGTGGTGGTGATGATGTGGTCCTTCGCCTTATCGCCCAGCGCCTTTTTGAGGATGTCGTTTATGATGAGGTATTGAGTCATCGTTTCGGAGGTGGAACCGGATTTTGTTATCACGTTGAATATGGTCTTTTCCGGCTCTATCACGTCCAAAAGCGCCGCCATGCGCTCGGGATCCACGTTGTCTTCCACATAGAACTTGGGACCGCGGCGCTTGCTCTTCTTCAAATCGTTGTAGTGCAGGTGCTTTATCGCTCTGAAAGCGGCTATCGGACCAAGGGCGCTGCCGCCTATGCCCAAAACCACGAAGTATTCGCAGTCGCGGCGCACTTGCTTGGCGGTGGCTATGATGTCCTCCACCACGTCGTCTTGGGTGGTGGTCAGCTTTGTCCAGCCCATCATTCCTATTCCGGATTTTGCAACCACGGCGTTATATGCCTTGTCCGCCTTTTCCGCGACCTGTTCCAGATCCGTCTCTCTGATGCCGTGCGCCCTGCCCAGGGTGGCTGCCATCATGTTGTTGTAGTCGATGCGGATCTTCATCTCTTTCTTGCTGTAACGCATATATATTCCTCCAATTTGCCTTATAGGCTTTCTTTTATCTCGTTTAAGTAGTCAAAGCTATCCTTGATCTCGGAAAAATCCGAATAGCACGAAGAGTACACTTCGATTAGGCACGCTCCGTCATAGCCGGCGTCTTTGAGCCGCTTGAAGAGCAGTTTGAAGTCAAATACCCCCTCTTTCGAATGGGGCATCACAAGTTTTCCGCTCCCCGTATAGTTGCACAGGTGCACCGTTTTAAGCCTGCTTCCCATCACTTTTAGAAAGTCGAAGTAGTCCAGCTTGGACTGCATGGCTTGCTTTATGTCCAGCGTGGCGCCCAGGTCGGGGCAGAGCGGGGCGAGCTTTTCAAAATAGCCCGGCTCGGAAAAGTACGCCCAGTGCACGTTCTCGTAGGTGAGGGTTATGCCGTGACTTTTGGCTATGGAGCATATCTTATTCACGCGCGAAGCTATGAAGTCGTAGTCGAATACATACTTCACCGCGGGCTTTAAGCGCGTGGCGCCGTGAAAGACATAATATTTCGCGCCCAATACCTCTCCCGCTTCGCATACGCGCGTAAAAGTTGTAATGGCGTCGGTATGCGCACGCAGACCCTTGCCGAACAGCTCCGGCTCGAATTGGTTGGTGAGGGCGTGCACGGAATTTATCCTCACGCCGCCCTTTGCCGCGCGCTCCTTCACCACGGCGGCAAAGTCGCGCGTATATTCGCTGTGGGTGGCAAAGAACACCTCGCTGACCTTTGCGCCCGCGCGGACAACTTCGTCCATCGCGTCCTCCGTCAAAAGCCGCGGAAAGTAAGACGCCGTTGAAATTCCTATCTCCATAGCCACATTATATCACGCATATGCGGAAAAAGACAAATAAACGGCGGCGCATTTTACAAGGGCACGGCAAAATTGTGCGCGAACGCTTGACAACTGCCATAAAGAAGTATATCATGATTTGCGGCTGGGGGTGCCTCGCAAGAGGCTGAGAGAGTCCCTTTGAACTTGGTCAAGTTAGTACTTGCGTAAGGAAGCAAAATCTGAAATGTTTTCTTAGAAAGTTCCTTCAGCCGAAGGAGTTTTTTTATGTTCAAAAAGCGATTTGTTATCGTTGCGACCGCTGCTATCTGTTTA
>CALWRK010000076.1 GCA_944383935.1 uncultured Clostridia bacterium | reverse complement strand
TTTAAGATGATTTTTTCAAGGGGCGGCGTGATGCCACCCCTTGTTATGATTTTTTCAGCAGCGTGACGCTGCACCCGAGAAAGCCTTGCACAGGCAAAATAGAAAAGCATAGCTGTTTTCTTCGCACAAGCAAAGACTAAGAAAAAATCGTAAGATTTTTCGGAAGTTCGCAGCTATGAATTAAGTCAAACTGCCGCTACTTCCGAAAAGTGATATTTTTGGCTAGCGAAATTATAAAGCCTTGAAGTAACCGAAAGGGAGCGCAAGGCTTTTCTCTTCGCAGAAGCTATTCTTACGCCAAAAGTAGCCCTCAAACCATAAGCGACGAGAGGGCGCGTTGAGATTTGCCCCGCAAATCTCTTTGCGCATATACTATAAAGTAACTATGCCCGATACGCTATTTTTCTGCATACAAACTTTGAATACCTTATATCATGCAAAAGCGGGCGGAAAGATGCCGCTATCAGTGCTTGCCTTCCGCATTGATACGGCACAAAGCGAAAAATGAAAGGGTACCAAAGGCTTGTAGCCTTGATACCCTCTTCCCTTTTATTTTTCGCTTAACTTTTATATTGTCCATCCCCCGTCCACAGTAATCACTTGTCCCGTCACATACGGCGAATTGACCAAATTTAGTACTGCTTTGGCTATATCGTCGGGAGTGCCCGTGCGTCTGAGCGGAATGTCGTCGCGTATATCGGCGATATCGCGGGCAGTGAGTGAGGAGTTCATCTCCGTATCTATAAAGCCGGGAGCGACTGCGTTTACTCGTATGCCCATAACTCCCACTTCTTTGGCAAGGGCTTTGGTAAAGGCATTTATGCCACCCTTGCTGGCAGAGTAGGGGGCTTCGCAGGCAGAGCCGCAATTTCCCCACACTGAGGAGATATTCACGATATCGCCCTTACCTCGTCTGAGCATAAAGGGCAACACCGCTTTGCACATACGGATAGTGCCGCACAGGTTGATATCTATGATCTCCTCCCAGCGCAGGCTTTCGGTGAGCGGAGCTATTTCGCCTATACCGGCGCAGTTGACTAGCAGGTCTATTCTGCCGAATGTTTCCATGGTGTATTTGGCAAGGTCTATGGCTTCGTCTTCGCTGCGCAGATTAAGGCAATACGGCTGAAAAACGCCGCTGATATTTATATCGCTTGCCATGGCGTCGCATACCGCGGCATTGTTGCGATAGCAGCCTATCACCGCATAATCGTTTTCACAAAGGATTTGGGCTATCTGCGAACCTATGCCGCCGGACGCGCCCGTAAGGATAGCAACTTTCATGCCTTTATTATAGCATATACGCAAAGATATGCAACATAATTTTATTTGCGGAAGCGAACATTGCGCGAGAGTATGTCGTTATAAGAAAAGGATATGACTTTACCGTCCGCATTTACCGTGAAAATGGCGGGATAAAGGTCGGTCAGCACGCCTTCTGTGCGTTCGAATTTATTTCTGCCGCGGTTTATGTCCAAGACGACGCGTTTGCCGCGCAGTTTTTCCAGAGCGGATTTAACTGCGTCCAGCTGATATTTAGCCTGCCTCATACGCAAATTATTGCCATATGCGGAAATATTATTCTTTCACACATATTCCGCGCGGCGGGGCAATATAATTTATTGACACTTCAAGCGGAGGTAGATATGGCAATTCAGATAAGTGAAAACGACGTAACCGTAAAATACGTTGAAAATGTGGGCAAAGGTCAGCTTGCGGCGGAGTGCAACATCTCCTGCCAAAACGGTGTAAGCAAGATATATTGTGTAAGCGGCGGCTGCAATGTCAAGAGCGTCACCGCTTTGGACAGGGCGGTAAACGTGGCGTGCGAGGTCACCACGCGCGTGATATACGCCGACGTGAGCGGAGCGGTGGACAGCGCGGATTACGTCACCGAGATAACGGAAACGGTGGCGGCGGAGGGTGCGCTTGCGGATATGCCCGTAAGTTGCAGATGCAGTATCTCCGACATACGCAGCGAAACAGTCGGCTCGGCAATAAAAGTGCAGTCTGTGGTGGACCTCATATTTGAAGGGGAGAGCGAATATACGGCGTCATTGGTGAGCGAAGTGCAGGGCGCGCTTACCCGCACTCAGGAGAGCGAGCTGATAAATCTCAAAGGCGGCGGAACGGATTCATTCACAGAATCGGAGGAGTTCGAAAGCGGAGGCAAGATATCCAAAATTCTCAGTTACGGCGCGGAAGTGCTGCTTTCATCGGTCAGAGCGGAAGAAGGCAGCGTGTATGCGGAGGGAGAGGTATGGATGCAGCTGGTGTACGATGACGGCGGCATATGCAGCAAACAGTTCAGCCATCCCTTTGCTCAGCAACTCATGATAGGCGGGGCAAAAGCTGACGATATCGTCACCGCAAGCGCGGGCGTAAAAGCGGTTTCTATATTGCTTACAGGCAGTGAAGACGAGGGCGTGGCAGTCATGGACGTAACCGTCGGCGTAGACGTGAGGTTGTTTGAAACGGTAGCGGTTGAAACGGTGACGGACGTATTTTCGCCCGCAGCCGAGTTGGAAGTTACGAGCATGAGCAAAACGTTTACCGTGCCCGAAGGCATGAAGTTCGTGAATAAACGCGTCTGCGGCAATGCGGATGTGGAGGTAGAAGGTATGCGCCGTATTTCTGCGGGTGTTCCGTCCTATGCCGTTTTGTCCAATCTGTATGCAGACGGCGGAAAACTTACGGCGGAGGGCGTGATAAGCGTATGCGAGATATACGAAACAGACGGGGGAGAAACGGGCAGCGTGGGGGTGGACATCCCATTTTCCTTCACCTGCGACATAAAAGATGAGGACATACGCTGTACGGGAGTAACGGTAACGGACATAGTTTCCCGCGTGCGCAGAGAAGGGGAGATTGAAGTATGCGCCAATGTGGCTTTGCAACTGGTTTCCTGTTCTGTAAAGGAGCTCAAAGGCGTCACGCATATAGAAGTGGGGCAAGAGAGGGAAACCGACCTGGGAGGCATAAGCGTGTATACCGTAGGCGGCGACGAAACGCTGTGGGATGTGGCAAAGGCATTGAATATGTCCGAGCGCGACATCATCGAGCAAAACGAGTTCGCCGGCAAGGGCATAAAAGAAGGTGATAGAATCGTGGTATTCAGGTGCGTATCCTGACCTTGACTTATGAGCGTTTGCCGTGTAAAATATAAGTATGGATAAAGTAGTGTTGCAGGCGAACGCAAAGCTCAATCTGTACTTGGACGTTACAGGTAAGCGCACAGACGGGTATCATGACTTGGATATGCTCATGGTCACGGTTAATTGCGGGGATATCCTCACCGTGCGCAAAGCTCCCGCAGGCGTACTCAAAGTGGTCATGGACGGACAGGCGGCGGGAGAAGAAAACACCGCCTACCGCACTGCAAAGCTGGTTTCGGAACTCACCGGATGCGGACTAGACATCACCATCGCCAAAAAAATCCCCGTGGGAGCGGGAATGGGCGGATCTTCCGCAGACAGTGCCGGAGTGCTCAACGCGGCAAAAAAGCTGTTCGACCTCCCACAGGAAAAGGCAGAGGAACTGGCTTTGAATGTGGGTAGCGACGTGGTCTACATGATGCACGGCGGCATAATGCGCGCCCGCGGCAGAGGGGAGATTCTCACTCCAGTAGAGGGGCTTGAAGGGCTGAAAAACAAGTATTTCGTGGTGGCGCAAAAATGCATGGGCGCCACCACCGCTCGGATATATTCGCATTTCGACACCTTGGGCGTGCAGCCCAAGAACGCTTTCGATAGGGCGGTGTCCGCGTTAAAGACGGGCAGGGGAGATGAGTTGTATAATGCGCTCTTTCTCTCCGCCACTTATTATTGTCCCAGCATAGTCGCCACGATGTACGACTTGAAAAACTACTCTTCGGCAGCCTGTATGACGGGCAGCGGCAGTGCGTGTTTTGCACTCTTCGACGACTTTTCACGCGCCAGGGAGTGCTTTGAAAGCCTTATGCACTACAAGTACAAGGGCATCTTGCATATAGTTTGAATTTGCTTGAAATTATTTTCCCAAGCAGAACTTTGAAAAGATGGTATCTATTATCTTTTCATCTGCCGTGTCGCCCGTGATCTCTCCGTAAGCGGCGTACGCCTCGCGCATATCCAGCAGGGTACACTCCGCCGGCACTTGATCAAACGCCGCGCGAGCCGATTTCAAACTCTTCAAGGCGCGCTCGAGCGCCTCTTTGTGTCTTAAAGAAGTGATCATCTCGCCGCCGCCGTCCAAACTTTCTCCGATTACGACAGAAACTATCTTGTCTTTGAGCGCGTCCAAATTTTCACCCGTTCGCGCACTTATCATAAAGCCCTTCGCGCTTGTTTTCTTTGGCAGATCGCTCTTATTTATCACCTCTATTACGGGCGTATTTTTATCTATACCTTGCAACAATTCTTCTCTATTTGCATTATTAGGGCGGCTTCCGTCTACCACAAATAGCACTATATCGCTGTTTTTGGCTATATCGCGGCTGCGGTCTATTCCCATGCTCTCTATAACGTCCTCGCTTTCGCGTATGCCGGCGGTGTCCACAAAGCGCAACGCGATCCCCTTCCATTCCAGCACCTCTTCGATGCTGTCGCGCGTGGTGCCGGCGATATCCGTTACAATGGCGCGGTCGCGACCGGTCAGGGCGTTGAGAAGGGAAGATTTACCCACGTTCGTTTCTCCCACTATCGCCACCGTTATGCCGTTTTTGACTATGGAACCGGCGCGGCAGGTGTACAACAGTTTTTGCGTGCGTTCTATCAGTTCGTCCAGCACGGGCTTTGCCGAGAGTTTGGCTTCTTCTTCCATCTCTTCCGGGTAATCCAGCGCCGCTTCCATATGTGCGATCACGTCCAAAAGGGGCGCGGTAAGCTCGTGCACCGCCGCGGAAACGCCGCCCGTCGCAAGGCGGTAGCCCGCGTTCACCGCCGCTGCGGAATCTCCGTTTATCATATCTATCACACCTTCTGCGTCGCTTAAATCCATCTTGCCGTTCAAAAAGGCTCGCCTGGTGAATTCGCCCCTGTCGGCTATCCTCGCGCCCTTGGCGCACAGCCCTTCCAGCACATGGCGCAGCAGGGCAGCGCCGCCGTGGCAATGCAATTCCACCACGTCCTCGCCCGTATACGAATTGGGCGCGGCAAAGTACACGGCGAGCGCCTTATCGCGCACTCCGCCGCTCTCCAGCTTGCCCAAATACATCATATACGGTTGGGCGTTTTCAAAGCTCTTTATCTTGAAGGGCGAAAACACCTCGGCGGCTATCTCGCGCGCCTTATCTCCGCTCATCCTTATTATTCCCACCGCGCCCGTTCCGACGGGCGTGGCTATCGCCGCTATAGTATCCATGATTTAATTGTATCACACCTTTGCGGATATGGCAACAAAGCGCGGCAAAAAGCCGCCCTTTAATCGGGCGGCGTTCGGATAGAAAAATATTGCGTCTTATTTATCCAATTTAGTTCCGCAAGAAGGGCAGAATTTATCCGTATCCTTCACCTCGGCTCCGCATTGCGTGCAAAAATTTTGTTTAAGTTTCGTCTTTTCCTCTCCTTCCGTCACGGGTGGTATCCCCATTATCGGAGCAAGGGCGCGAGAAGTCCTCATGCGTTCGTCGTGCATTGCAATGGCTTCCCGCTCGCTTATATGCAGTTCTTTCTTGGCAAGAAGCACGCCTGCCACCAGTTCATAATCCGACAAATTGCCGGTATCTATCATGGCTTGCGCCAATTCCAAGGCGTTTGATTCGAAAGAAAATATATCCATGAGCAGCACCTTATCTCGCGACTTCACGGTATTCACCACCGTCTTGACGCGCGCGTATTGCATGGCTTTGTAGTTGAAGAGCATAAAAAGTATCATCCCCACAAATATGAACACCATTGGAATGGACATAAAAGGTATGGAGTTTATATCTGCCGCCACGGAAAGCAATATACACAATATGCTGCATAAAAATCCCGCCACGGCAATACCTATTCCCAACACGCGCAACACGCGCATCTTCTTATATTTGCCTTCTACGTCGGGCACCACGCATATGGTGGGCAGAGATACTCTTACCATAGTCGCCTCCTTATCCTGTTCAACTTGATTATACCACATAAATTTTATGCGTGCAAGACATTTCCGTCCGTAAAAATCTCAAAAATCTCAATCTTCGCTATTGACAGATTTTTGCGCATAATATATAATGTAATATCCAAGGGGCTGTTACGGCATTCGACGGGGAATGG
>CALWRK010000075.1 GCA_944383935.1 uncultured Clostridia bacterium | reverse complement strand
CGCTCAACCTCAAAATTGCACACTTTCCTAGCCTAGCATTGAATCTATGAAGTGCGTTCAAGGCGCAACATTAAAGCGGCTATATTTTATATTTAATTGGAAATCACATCCGGGGAGTATACTTGATTGCTCCATTTTTTCGAACATAAAAGGGCGCAGCTTTCGCCGCGCCCCGTCAAGTTTTTTGCTTATTTTCGGCAGGTTTACTTGCAGAACTTATCCATAATGCGTTTGAAGGAAGCGCCGCGGATGGTCTTGATGTAGAAGTAGTAGCGGATGCCGCCCAAGATGATGAGGACGTTATAGTGAAATCTGCCGAACATACCGCGCTGAACGGTGTAGGATACGGGAATTCCGTTTTCCGTAGCGTGCTTTACGTCGCCTTGCAGAGTGAAAGAGGCGAGATTGTCCGACAAATCCACAAAGACGTTTACTTCGTCGTTGCCCCACATGACGGAGAAGAACTCCTTGATGTAAGAAGGTTTGCCCTCCTTGTCCACGCCGAGCACGCACTTGTAACCGGTGACGTTGTCGTCGTCGGTGTAGTCGATAGCGCGCAAGGACAAGCCGTTGTCCTTGGCGTAGCGGGAGAGGGAGTGGCAATACACTTCCCTCAATCTTTTGGGTTTGAATTGGCGCTTACTTGCCATAGCTGTCCTTTAACCCCGTGATCATATTGAATTCGTACTTGCCGCTGCCGTACCCCTTCACCGCGCTGTAATAGCCCATGCGCATGAATTGGAACCTGTCGTAAGGCTTAGCGTCTTTCAGCATACCTTCCGCCTTGGCGCCCGTGTGCACCACCTTGCTGTTTGGAGTGAGGCGGTCGTTGAAGTCGCCCTCTCCGTCCAAAAGCAGATAGTCGAATTCGTTGAGGGTCACGTCCACGCAGTCGTCCGCGTTCACCCATTGGATAACGCCCTTCACCTTCATGCCGGCGTTGACGCCGCCCTGCTTGCTTTCCGGAATAAATTCGCACTTGACTTCCGTGACGTTGCCGTCCCCGTCCGTTTCGTGGGAGAGGTATTGCAAGATATACGCGCCTTTGAGCCTGACCATGCCGCCCGGCACCAGCCTCTTATACTTGGGCGGAGGGACGGGAGCGAAATCCGAACGGTCGATATACAAATTTTTGCCGAAACTTACGGTGTGATACGTCTTGACTTCCGCGTTAGGGTTGTCCTCCACCTCGCACTCCTCGCTGCCCTCCATATTCACTATGGTCAGGCGGATGGGATCTTGCACCACCATGGCGCGCTTTGCATTCATGTTCAAGTTGTCGCGCACGAAGTGCTCGAGCATGGAAACTTCCAGCTCACTGTTGGCTTTTGCCACGCCCGCCGCGGCGCAGAAGGCGCGTATGGCTTCGGGCGGGTATCCCCTCTCCCTCATGCCGCTCAACGTGGGCATACGCGGATCCGACCAGCCCTCCACCTTGCCTTCGTCCACCAGCTTTTTTAAGTAGCGCTTGGACATTATCGTGCGCTTTATGTTCAGGCGGGCGAATTCTATCTGCCTGGGTCCGGGGATAAAGCCGCAATTTGTCTTTACCCAATCGTACAGGGGGCGGTGATCTTCAAATTCCAGCGTACAGATGGAGTGCGTCACTCCCTCGAACGCATCCTCGAGGGGATGGGCGAAATCGTACATGGGATATATGCACCACTTATCGCCCGTGCGGTGATGGGTGGCGCGCAAAATACGATAGATGACGGGGTCGCGCATATTTATATTGGGCGAAGCCATGTCTATCTTGGCGCGGAGCACCTTTTCTCCGTCTGCGTATTTGCCCTCTTTCATCTCGGCGAACAGGCGCAAATTTTCCTCCACGCTCCTGCCTCTCCAAGGGCTGTTCGTGCCCGGGGAAGTAAGCGTGCCGCGCGTAGCTCTAATCTCCTCCGCAGAGTAGTCGCACACATAGGCAAGTCCCTTTTTGATGAGCTCCACCGCGCAATCGTACATACGGTCGAAGTAGTCGGAAGCGTAAAGTTCGGCGTCCCACTTAAAGCCCAGCCATTTGATGTCCTCTTTTATCGAATTGACGTATTCTATGTCCTCTTTGCTGGGGTTGGTGTCATCGTAGCGCAAATTGCACCTACCGCCGTACTTGGCGGCTATGCCGAAGTCTATGCATATGGCTTTGGCGTGACCTATATGCAGATAGCCGTTGGGCTCGGGCGGAAAGCGGGTGACTATCTCTTTCACTTTGCCCGAAGCCAGCTCTTCTTCCACGATGTCCTCAATAAAGTTGCCGGAATTTAACTCTTCCATATCCTCTCCTAGAATAAACCTTTTATTTCATATGTGTTATCGTCTATGCTCATTCCCAGCGCCGCGGGCTTTTTGCCCAGCCCCGGCATGAGCATGATGCTGCCGCATATCGCCACCAAAAACTCCGCTCCGCCGCGCACTTCCACGTCGTTCACCGTAAGGGTGAAGCCGGTGGGTCTGCCCAGCTTTTTCATGTCGTCGGAAAACGAGTATTGCGTTTTGGCTATGCACACGGGGAGTGAGGCTTTGCCTATCTTCTCAGCCGCCTTTATCGCGCTCTCCGCCTTGGCGGTGTACTCCACCGCACCCGCGCCGTAAACGCGCTTTGCAACAGCCTCTATCTTCTCTTTTATGCTCATCTCCGGCTCGTACGCAAAGCGCAGCGTTCCGCCCTTTTCCATGGCTTTGAGCACCTTTTGGGCAAGTTCTATACTGCCTTCTCCGCCCTTTGCCCAGCATTCGCACACGGCAAATTCCGCACCTTGGCGAATACATTCTTCTTCTATGAATTTTATCTCGCTGTCCGTATCGGTGACGAACTTATTTATCGCCACCACCACATTTACGCCGTATACGTCGCGCAGATTTTGTATATGCCCCACAAGGTTGCATATGCCCTTGCCAAGGCTTGTAAGATCCTCGCTTGTGAGGGAGTTTTTATCCGCGCCGCCGTTGAATTTAAGCGCGCGCACCGTAGCCACCAGCACCACCGCCTTGGGTTGAATCCCCGCGACGCGACACTTTATGTCCAAGAATTTCTCCGCGCCCAAGTCCGCGCCGAAGCCGGCTTCCGTTATGACGTAGTCGGCAAGGGTCATCGCCGTTTTGGTGGCGATAATGCTGTTGCAGCCGTGGGCGATATTTGCAAACGGACCGCCGTGAATTATAGCCGGCGTGCCCTCCAAGGTCTGCACCAGGTTGGGCTTTATCGCGTCTTTGAGCACGATGGCGGCTGCGTCCGTCACGCCCAAGTCGGCGCAAGTTATCGGCTCTCCCGCGCGGCTGTACGCCACGACTATATTCCCTATCCTGCGCTTTAGATCGTGCATATCCTGCGCAAGGCAGAGTACCGCCATTATCTCCGAAGCCGCCGTGATGTTGAATCCGTCCTGGCGCGGCACGCCGTTTGAATGACCGCCCAAGCCTATGACGGTGCTGCGGAGGGCGCGGTCGTTCATGTCAAGGCACCTCTTCCACACCACGCGCGTGGGGTCTATGTCCAAAGGATTGCCCTGTTGCAGGGAGTTGTCCAAGATTGCGGCGATGAGGTTATTTGCGCAGGTTATCGCGTGCAAATCGCCCGTAAAGTGCAAATTGATGTCCTCCATGGGCACCACTTGCGCCCAGCCTCCGCCGGTGGCGCCGCCCTTAATGCCGAACACGGGACCCAGTGACGGTTCCCTGAGCGCAAGACACACCTTTTTACCCAGCTTCGCCATGCCGTCCGCAAGGCCTATGGACGTGGTCGTCTTGCCCTCGCCCAAAGACGTGGGATTGATGGCGGTGACCAATACCAACTTGTCCGTTTTGGGCTTGGGTTGCACGTTTATCTTGGCTTTGTAGTTGCCATACAGCTCCAAATCCTCTTGTTTAAGTCCCAATTTCGCCGCTATTTCCGTTATCGGCTTTGCCTTTACGCTTGCGGCTATTTCGATGTCGGTCATTTGTTTTCCTCCCGATGATGTTTGCATTGCGACGGAAATACCACCTCGTCGGGCGACACTCTCATGCCTCCCTTTCCGTCCGCTTTGAACCCCAAATTTTCAAAATATGCGCTCCTGCCGTCCACCAGAATGTCCATACCGCTCTGCATGAATTTGAATACGAGCGCGCGCGTAAAAAAATCCCCGTAGCCCTTTCCGCGCTCTCCTTTCACTATGCCCACTTTTTTAAGGCGCACTCCCCCCTCTTCCAGGGCGTACTCCGCCAAACCGCAAGGGACGCCGTCGCTCAGCAACGCCACGGCGCACCCAACCCCTTCTCCGGGAAAGAGTTCGCCCGCCAAAGCGCCCTTTAATTTTTCGTCCTCGCAATATTCAAGCGTAAGCATATAGATATTATATAAAGCGTAGAGGGAAAAGTCAAGGGAAATGATTTTTGAGGGACGCAAATTACTTTTTGCGGAGCGATAGCATCCCTCAAAAATCGTGGAAAGTTGCTTTTCGCACTTTGCTTTTATGGCATAGTTATAAAAAGCAAATTTCCACGATTTTTTCAGGGTTTTTGCTTGTGCGAAGAAAACAGCCATGTTTTCCCTTTTTGCCTGTGCGAGGCTTTCACGGGTGCAGCGTCACGCTGCCGACTCGAAAAAATCGTGATATTTTTTCAGGACACCACCCGTACTCGCACCCAAAAGGGTACATTTTTAATGCTTGCTTTCAGCGATGGGATTTTTGCGCAGGTTTGCGCAAGGGGTCGCGGCAACGTGGGACGTTGCATCCCCTTATGGCTCTTGCGAAGAAAACCGATATGCTCTCTTACATCTTTCTTCAAGGCGGTTAAGGGTGCAGCGCCTCGCTGCCCGAAAAGACCGCGCTCAAAGTGCCCTTTTTGGGGACGGCTACGGGTGTGCTTGCCTTCTTGATAACAGCGCCCTGAAAAAAGCATACAACATTCCTCCCCCGCAAAAACATACTATTCTGTAAAATTCAAATGTGCCGAGAAAGAGGATGAATTCCGCATAGAGGCATACCCCCAGATAGATTGAACAGGTGACCAGCTGCAAGAAGGCGTTCCAAAGCGTGCCCAAGCGCAGGCGCCTTACGACAAGGGCGACAGCCGTGAGCACAAGCGCAAGTCCCGCTCCCTCCGCAAAAGTGATCGCCGCCTGAGCCGCCTGGGCTGCGGGAGAGATGCCTATGATCATCTGAAAAGGCGCTTAGTGAGGGAGGTCTTACCCGAAGTAAGGGCGGTGAGATTGCCCTTTACTTCCACTACTCCCGTTTCCACGTCCACCTTGCTCATATCGAAGTTATCTCCGCGAAGTTTGAGCGTACCGCCGTCCGTCTTTAAGACTATTTCCCTATCCGTACCGGATACCACTCCCGTCACGCCGTTCACGGTAAAGCCCTTGCCGAATACCACTGAGAGAGAGGAATTTTTCACTTTATCCATATTACCCCCTGTCCATTGCGCATAAGAGTTCATACTGCCCGTAAAGCAGTTTTTTCAGACGGGATAGGATGCGCTCAGCCCTGCCGCCCACGCGTATGCCGTCCACCCGCTCCGCCGCGCTGCACGGCACTCCTGAAGAGGTGATGAGTACTTCGTCCGCCTCTTTCAGCTCCTCCAAAGTAAAGAATCGCCTCGTAACGGCTATTCCCTCTTGCGCGCACGCAGCCATGAGGTGACGCAGGGATATGCCGTCCAGTATCTGCCCTCTCGCGGGCGGAGCTATCAGCCTGCCTTCTTTGAGAATGCTCACGTTGGAATGAGCGCACTCCGTAACCATATTCCCCCTGACAAATACGCACTCATCCGCGCCCACGCTGTCCGCCGCGTTTGCCGCCAGCACGTTGGGCAAAAGATTTACCGTCTTTATCCCGCACAATCCGTAGCGAATGTCGGGCGCGGAGATGAGGTTATACTTTTTGCCGATATCCTCTATCCCCTTGGGAAAACAGTATATCCATACGTTGCTCTTCGTGCGCCTGACGTGCTCGCGCCTGCCCGTGCCGCCGGAAAATTGCATATATACAAAGAGATCCCCCGTATCGCACATACGCACCGTCTTGCGCACTTCTTCTGCAAACTCGCATCGAGCAAGCGGCACGGCGATACCCGCGCGGCGTGCGCAGGCATATAGCCGCTCCAAGTGCTCGGTGAGCGCGAACAGACCGTAATTTACGGCATAGGTCACATCGTACACCGCGTCGCCGAAAAAGTGAGTACGCTCCAAAAAGGGCACGCTCATCTCCCCCGCTTCTCCCGCCTTTCCGTTGAAATACGCAACTTCTTTCATACGCAATATCATATGCGCCGCCTTTTTGTTTGAGAACTTG
>CALWRK010000074.1 GCA_944383935.1 uncultured Clostridia bacterium | reverse complement strand
GCAAGAGCGTGGGCAAGAAGTGCTCGCAGATAATGCGCTTCACCACCAACTACGACATCACCTTTTTGGATATCCTGTTGCACAGCGTGTACGGCAGGGAGAAGCAGCTGGATAACCAAGTGTGCGTGCTCAACCCCGTGCGCAAAAAGACCATCGCACTGCGCGATGAGCTCACCGACAGGTGCATAGACGCAAACAACATACTCATGCACTACAAGCTGGAAGACGACGTTATAGACAAGAGCGGCGTCGGCAGGGGATTTATAGACAAGGTAATATTGCGTCGACATTATAAGAAATCGCGCAAGCGCTTGCCGCAGTCGGACTTGTCTTGCAGGGAGAACTATGAGGCGCTCAGACAGCTGGAAAAGGAGAACTGCGCGGATATAGATAAGGCGGCGCATCCGTTCGCGTGCATTATGCAGGACATGGGACGGGAAGTGTTCGCGGAGAAATATACAGACGACATAGGCGCGCTTTTGTATAATCTGGGCAGATGGGTCTACCTGATAGACGCGGTGGACGACTTGGAAAAAGACAGCAAGAAGGGCGCATATAACCCTTTCCTCGCAGGATACGAATTCCGGGGCAGGGAAAATTTTATAAAAGACAGAGAGCAGGAGTTGAACTTCATCTTCAACGCCTGCCAAAGCGCGATCATGAACGCATACGATAAAATCACCACCCCTCTATACGAGGGAGTGCTGACAAATATATTATGGTACGGGTTACCCGGTGCCACCAAAACGATAATCGGAGGAAACAAGATTGCAAAAAAGTCCTTATTCGGTTCTGGGATTGAAAGATGACGCCACTCAGGAACAGATAGATAACGCCTACTACGACCTCAAACAGCAGTATGAAGCCAAGCTGTTTGAAGAGGGCGAGGTGGGCATGGAGGCATCCAAGAAACTTGCCGAGCTGGAGCGCGCGTACAGTGATTGTATAGAGGATTTGAATAAGCGCGTGTCGTATGATAATTACGGCGGCACTTACGGTATGGTGGAACAGCTCATCAAGGAGGGCAAGATAAACGAAGCCCAAAAGCAGCTGGACGCCATCGAACCGCGCGACGCAGAGTGGCACTATATGCAGGCGGTGATATACTACAAGCGAAACTGGCATATAGAGAGTAAAAAGCAGCTGGAACTGGCGGTGGCGCTGGAGCCTGGCAATGCAAAGTATCAAAACACTCTTAACAGACTTACCGAGTCCATAAACAATGCAGGAGCACAGCAGGGCGCACAGAACGGAGCGCGCGGCGGATACGCCCGTCCCGACGCCCAGGCTGCCGGCAACGCCGCCACGGCGAGCGCTTGCTGCAATACTTGCAGCACGCTCATCTGCTGCGACTGCCTGTGCGAATGCTGCGGCGGAGATCTCATTCCCTGCTGCTAAGCCATGAAAAGACAGCGTTATTCTTATGAAATAGCGCTTTCCGCCGTGTCCGCCGCGATAGCCATACTCGCGGTGGTGGCACAGGCATATGTGGATGCCCTGACCATTGCATTTAATGTGATAGCCGCCCTAGCAATCAATCTTCCGCTTACAAAAGGTATGTGGAAGGGCGGCATCATGGCGTTCGTGGTCGCTTCGATAGTCGGATTTTTAATAGTAAACATCTCCTCGCTTCCCTTCATCATGCTCTTTGGCTCCTATGCCATATTGTCCTGGGCGTTGGATTTCAAGTTCTACAAGATAGAAAAAATTCCCAAGGCGATCAAGATAGCAATCATCACCGTGATAAAGATAGGCTATTACGCGCTCATGTTCTGGGCGTGCTGGCAGCTCATGGGACTGGTGATAAACACGATAAACATCTTCGGAAACAAATACGAAGTCACCTTCTATGTGATATGGGGAATATGCTTTGTCGTATTCTGCATATACGACCCCTTTATGCGCTGGGTATACAAGAACGAGTGCATTTTGGTGGGCAAGATAATAAAGAAATAATCAATAAATTTTTTCCAGCCGCTCCGCACCCACGCCGAGTACCGCTTCTATGTATTTGTCGCACAGTCGGTAGTATATGACTTTTCCCAGCCTGTGGCAACTTACCATTCGTCTGTCTTTCAGCAGTTTCAGCTGATGGGAAACGGTGGAGGGGTGCAGCTTCACCACCATGGCTATATCGCCCACGCACATATCGCCTATCGCCAGTACGGAGAGTATTTTCACGCGCGAGGGATCGGAGCACACGGCAAAGAAATCCGCAAGCCTTTCCGCCTGAGCGTCGGAGGGCATATATTTTCGCAGGGTATATTCTCTCTCCCTGTTTATGTATAATCCGTCCTGAAAATTCATAGCTATATTATAAGGCGGTAACGGGCGCGGAAAACGGCGCATATCCTGCTATATAGTAAAATATTGCCGAAAAAGAGGGATTAAAGCATGAATAATTCTCTGTTTGCCATATTGCTTTTGATGGCGCTGGGTACGGGCACCTGCACGGGAGAAAACTGCCCTCAGCCCAACTCCTGCGATCCGCTCAGCCTGGCGCTGTGCTGTATGCTCTTCTCCTCCTGCGTGGGGTCGAGATATACGCCGCTCGCCTTCACCTGTCCGAATACTGCCGATCAAGGCGTATAGGCGTTATTCTTGCGTCCGCGCATAGCATTCTCCCTTGCGGCAGTGGGATTTATGTGATATAATATCCGCATGAATGAAATTTTACGGCAAAAGATCAAAGATCTGCCCACAAGCAGCGGCGTGTATATCATGTATTCGCAGTCCGGGCAGATATTGTATATAGGCAAAGCCAAGGTGCTCAAAAACAGGGTGAGTCAGTACTTCAATGCGGGCGTTAAGACGGAGAAAGTGGCGCGAATGGTGTCCAAGGTGTACACCTTCGACTATATCATCACGCGCAACGAAGTGGAGGCGCTGGTGCTGGAAAACAACCTCATAAAGCAGCACAAGCCGCCCTACAACATCCTCCTCAAGGACGATAAGAGTTACCCGTTTATCCGGATAGACGTCAAGGCGGATTTTCCGCGTGTGGAGGTGGTGCGCAAGCTGAAAGCGGACGGCGCAAAATATTTCGGTCCGTATATGCAGGGCATATCGAGCAAGGATATAACCGATCTAATTTATTCCGCCTTTTCCCTGCGTTCATGCAGTCTTAATATGAACAAGATCCCTTCATCTCATCGCCCCTGCCTCAACTACCACATAGGCAGGTGTTTAGCCCCGTGCACGGGAGAAGTGAGCAAGGAGGAGTATAAAAAGCAGGTGGACGGCGTCATCTCCTTTTTGGGCGGCAACGACAAGAAGGTGGAGGATATGCTCAAAACGCGTATGAACGCCGCGTCGGAGAGGGAGGACTACGAACAGGCACTCTACTATAAGCAAAAGTTGGACGTGCTGGACAAGCTGGTGCGCAGGCAAGTCACCGCGCTTCCCAAGGACTTGAATATGGATGTATTCGCCATAGCGTCCAGCGGATTGAACACGGTGGCTGCGGTGCTGTTTGTGCGCGGAGGCAAGCTGCTCGGCGGCGATAAACAGGTGATAGAGGACGTATCTTTGGACGAAAAGAGCGCGCTTTCATCGTATATCTCCCGCTACACCGCTCAGGTGGGATATGTGGCTGATGAGGTGGTAACGTCCGTCAGGCTGGACGATGAGGAGGCAATGGCGGAATACCTTTCGGGAATAAAGGGCAAAAAAGTCAACGTCCTATGCCCCCATCAGGGGATTAGGCGACAGCTGGCGGATATGGCGGAATCCAACGCCAAGGACTTTTTGGAAAAGTCGCTATCCGTCAGAGAAAGGCGCGACAACATGACCGTTGGCGCGATGATGCAGCTGGGCGAGCTTCTCCGCCTGCCGCGCATTCCCGTGCGCATGGAGTGTTACGACATCTCCCACGTCTCCGGCACGGATAAGGTGGCTTCCATGGTCGTGTTTATAAACGGGGAGCCGGCGCGCGGACATTACCGCAAATTCCACATAAAACAGGTGGAGGGCAATAATGACTTTGCCAGCTTACAGGAGGCACTCTCCCGCAGGCTGGCGCACCTAACACAGGGGGAAGAGGACGTGAGTTTTTCTTCCGTGCCCGACTTGATAGTCATAGACGGAGGCAAGGGACAACTCTCGTCCGTACTGGAAGCGGTGGGGGAGTGGAGCGGAAAGATAAATTTCATATCCCTTGCCAAGCGGGAAGAGGAGGTATTTGTGCCCCATCAAAGCTTGCCCGTAATCCTGCCCCGCGATTCCTACGCGCTCAAACTTTTGCAGCGTATACGCGACGAAGCGCACCGCTTTGCCATAACTTTCCACAGAAACACGCGAGGCAGGCGTATGCGCAGATCGTCGCTGGAAGATATTCCCAACGTGGGAGAGAAAGCGGCGAAGAAGCTGCTCAAATCTTTCGGGACGATCGCCGCCATAAAGCAAGCCACGGTGCCCGAGCTTATGCAGGTGGTGAACAAGCGGGCGGCGGAGAGCGTATACGAATACTATAATCTGCAAGAGGAAGAGTAGTTTGAGCGCTTGACTTTACGCACGCGCGGCGGTACAATGCAAGTATGAAATACAAGATAATATTCAGCGATTTCGACGGCACCGTAAGCCGTTCGGACAATACGGTATCGGACAGAGTAAAGGATGCGATACGCAGGTATGTAAATGCGGGAGGAAAGTTCGTGCTCGCCACGGGCAGGCTGTTTTCCGCAGTGCGTCCGCGCGCGCGAGAATTGGGGTTGCACGGCGAGGTGATAGTGTATCAGGGCGGCGGAATCTACGATTTGGACAGCGGCAAAGCCCTATATCTCAATACCATTCCCACGCGGCAGGCGGCGTCGCTTTTGAAGGAGTTGGAAAAGCCGGATTATTGCGAAAATCTTTGCTACTTCAACGATGAGTGCAACTGCGCCCGTCCTAGTGAATATGTGGACTATTTTTGTCAAATTTGCGGCGTACCCTATCACAGCGCGGATATGCCCCTTTCCAAGTACATAGAACAAAACGGCATAGAGCCGGTGAAGATACTCTCGCTCATGATGCCCGAGCACACGGATGAATTTTTGGAGTATGGCAGAAGGGCAGCGGGCGGCGGCATGGTGTTCACCCGTTCGCACAAGAGCGTGGTGGAGATCTTGCCCTCCGGCATAAACAAGGGCGCGGCGGTGGAGCGCATATGCAAGCATTTCGGAGTGGATAGGAGCGAAATAATCGCGCTGGGAGATTCGGAAAACGACGCTTCCATGCTGGAATATGCAGGGCTAGGCATAGCCGCGGGAAACGCCATGCCCGCGCTCAAAGCCGTTGCGGACGCGGTGGGCGTTACCAACGACGAAGATTTTGTGGCGTGGGTAATAGACAATTACGCATTGAAGTGAGGTGCATATGAGACCGGACGAACACGTTGGCGCAAAGAGCATGAGGATAAAGGACTTCTGTAAGGCGTGCGATTTGGAAGTAATCAACATCAGCGACTTGCAGTACATCACCTTTTATTCCATGATGGTCAACCGCCCCGGGCTTATGTTCGCGGGCTTTGACGAATACTTCGGAGCGGGCAGAATTCAGCTCATAGGCAACGCGGAAAACTATTATCTGCAATCTCTCTCCCGTGAAGATAAACTTGGAGCCATTCGCCGTCTGGTATCTCGCAGAGTCCCCGGCGTAATATTTGCCCGTGGCATCTCTCCCGATACCGACTTTATCGAAGAGGCGTCCAAGTACGGCGTCCCTCTCTTTTCTTCGCAGGTGGTCACCACGCGTATGTCCGTGAAGATGTCCAATTTTCTCTCGGAATTGCTGGCTCCGGAAGAGAGCGTGCACGGCACTCTTATGGAGATAACCGGCTTGGGCGTGCTCATCACGGGCGACAGCGGCATGGGTAAGAGTGAAACGGCGCTGGAACTTATAAATCGCGGACACCGCCTGGTGGCAGACGATGCGGTAATAGTAAAGCGCGTGGCGGATAAACTCATAGGCACCGCTCCGGAAAAGACTAAGTTTTATATGGAAGTGCGCGGTATAGGCATCATAGACGTGCGCAGAATGTACGGCGTGGGTGCGATTTTGAACAGCGAACACATCGACTTGATCCTCGATTTGAAAAAGTGGGAAGAGCGCAGGGAATTTGACAGATTGGGCAATAAGAATATGCGCCGTGAAATACTGGGCGTGCAGGTGCCCATGCTTTCCCTGCCCGTTATGCCCGGCAGGAACCTCGCCATCGTCGCGGAGGTGGCGGCGCGCAATTTCCGCCTGCAATCCATGGGCTTCGACGCCCTGCAAAGTATGTTGGAGGGTAAATGATGAACAACTTGGAACGCTCCCGTATGGCGGAAAAGTACGATGAAGATTGCGACTTCCTCTTTGAAGGCGACTTGGAGGACGCGCAAAAATACCAGACGGAAAACGAAAAATTCAAGCAAAAGTATAAGGAATTTTATTCGGATATCAAGATATCTCATCATGAGGATTGGTGAAAGAATAAGCGAAAGAGATAAGCGAAA
>CALWRK010000073.1 GCA_944383935.1 uncultured Clostridia bacterium | reverse complement strand
TACATATCAAAAATGTATTCGTTGCGTTTTTAGGCGATTTTGCGGGCAGAAGCGAGTTTTTCAAAAAAGCGCTTGCCTCGTCGGAGGTTGAAAATCGTCGCATTTTGCCGCTTTGTCCGCCTCCGGGCGCAAGCGCTTGATTTGCGCGCGCAAAATTGTTATAATTAAGTGAACAATTATAAGGCGGACGATAATATTGGAGGAAAAAGCTAAGAACAAAGTCAGGGCGGCAAAGGGTGCGCCCAAGACAAACTCAAAGAGCGTGAAGGTTCCCGCAAGGCAAAATTCGGCGAGCGGTCAAAGAAATAGGGCTTCTAAGGCGGCTGTAAAAGAGCAAGCGCCCAAGAAGAAAGAGGGCGTGAAGAAGGTCAAAAGCAAGCCCGCTTCAGCTAAGATTGAGGCGGTTGCCGCGGAAGCGCCCGTGATAAAAAGGCACGGAAAGCCGATATCTTCCGGTGCGGAGGGCAGGAGCAGCGCCTCAAAAGGGCTGGAAGTGATATTCCTGGGCGGCGTGGGAGAGATAGGAAAGAATATGACTGCGCTCAGGTACAAAAACGACATACTCATCATAGATTGCGGATCTTCCTTTCCCACGACGGATACGCCGGGAGTTGATTTGATCATTCCCGACTTTGCTTTTGTCGCGGAAAATGCGGACAAGGTGCGCGGACTTGTGGTGACTCACGGGCATGAAGACCATATAGGAGCCATTCCCTATCTGGCGGAAAAGTTGCCCGGATTGAAGATATTTGCAAGCGACCTTTCCTGCGCGCTCATTCGCCACAAACTGGAAGAGAGGGGGATAGACACTCCCAAGATAGTCACCGTTCAGGGCGGGGACGTCGTGAACGCGGGCTGTTTTTCCGTGGAATTTATACGCGTGAGCCACAGCATTTCGGGCGCGTTTGCGCTGAATATTAACACTCCCGTGGGCAGGGTTTTCCATACGGGGGACTACAAGATAGATTTCACTCCCGTGGACGGTCAGTTAATGGACCTCACGCGCATCGCGGAGATAGGCGATTCGGGCGTGAAGCTGATGCTGGGGGAGAGTACCAACGTGGAAAAACCCGGCACCACCATCTCCGAGCGCAAGGTGGGAGAAACGCTTGAGCGCATATTCGCCACGAATCCGGATAAGAGGATAATCATCGCCACCTTTGCGTCCAACGTGAACAGGCTTCAACAGATAGTGGACATATGCGAAAGAGAGGGCAGGAAGATAATCTTCAACGGCAGGAGCATGGTGAACGTGTCCGGTATGGCTCGCGACCTGGGGCTTCTCAGGGTGAAGGAGGGCACGGTGATAGAGCAGGAGGAGATGCACAAGCATCACTATGCCAAGCAGTGCCTCATCACCACCGGCTCGCAGGGCGAACCGATGAGCGCGCTCACGCGCATGGCTGCGGGCGAAGATAAGATAGAAGTGAACAGCCACGACTTGGTGGTCATCTCTTCCAATCCCATTCCCGGGAATGAAAAATTAGTGTATACGGTGATAAACAACCTCTATCGTCGCGGAGCCGCCGTACTCTACGGCTCCTTGGAGGCGCTGCACGTTTCCGGGCACGCCTGCCAGGACGAGCTCAAACTCATGCTCTCGCTGGTAAAGCCCGAGTTCTTCATCCCCGTACACGGAGAGTATCGCCATTTGAGGCAGCACGAGGCGCTGGCGGTATCGCTGGGGATAAAGCCGTCTGCCATATCCATAGCGGAAATAGGTTCGCGCTTTATCCTGCACAGGCATTCGCTCAAACCCGCGGAGGGCGTGGAAGCGGGCAATGTGTATGTGGACGGACTCACGGACGTGGACAACGTCACCCTGCGCGACAGGAAGGTGATGAGCAATAACGGTATGGTGATAGTGCTTGTCACCGTGGCGCTTGCGGAGGGTAAACAACTCTCCCCGCCCGAGGTGATAACGCGGGGACTGCCACTGGATGAAGCGAATATAGATGAGGTTAGGGGATTGGTAACTCAGGTGCTTTCCGAGCGCGACTATAAATCCGCCGACGACAGGGCGAATTTCAAGCGCAAGTTAAAGCGCACCCTCACCAGGTATTTTGACGCAAAGTGCAGGCAAAAGCCGATGATTTTGCCCGTAGTCATAGAGGTATGAACGAGGTATTGAAAGGCGCGTTCGAGCGTGCGCGCGCGGCGTTTATCCCCGTGTGCGACAACGAGTGCGCGGCGCTGCTGGAAGAGCTTTGCCGCCGGATTAAGCCGCGCCGAGTGCTGGAAATAGGCACGGCGGTGGGGTGTTCGTCCTCCGTCATGGCGCTTGCCTGCGACTGCGAATTGGACACGGTGGACGTGGACGGGGCGCGGATTGAAGAGGCGCATAAGTTGTGGCGTGATTTGGGAATAGAAGGCAGGATACACGCCTATTTAGGCGACGTCAGGCAGTTGCTGTTTCGCATAACGGAGGGTAAAAAATACGGCATTGTGTTCATAGACGGACCCAAGAGTGCGTATAAGAGCATATTTTTACACGCGGCGGAGCACTTGGAAGAGGGAGGAGTCATCATCTCCGACGACGTGGGATATCTGGGACTTGTAAAGGGAAACGGCTATCCTCCGCACAAGCATCGCACCATCGTGTATAATATGCGCAGCTATCTGGAATACATTTCACAGCCGCCCTACGAAACAAAAATCATGTGGGACAAGGGCGGAGGAATAGCCGTAACCGAGGTAAAAGAGGTATAGTATGTCGGAGTTGCTCGCCCCTGCGGGGGATATGGAAAAACTTAAAACGGCGCTTCATTTCGGAGCGGACGCGGTGTATGCGGGCGGCGGGTTTTCCCTGCGTGCCGACAAGAGTATGGACAGGGATATCGCCGAGGGGATCTCCCTTGCCCACGCCGCGGGGAAAAAGCTGTATGCGGCGGTGAACATATACGCAAAAGACGGCGATTTTCCCGCCTTGACCGACTACATACAGCACCTCGACAACCTGGGCGCGGACGGAATAATAGCCGCCGATCCGGGCATAATTTCACTTATAAGAAAGACGGCTCCGAATATGCATATCCATGTGTCCACGCAAGCCAACACCACCAATTCCTACGCCGCCGCATTCTGGGCGGATATGGGAGTTACGCGCATAGTGGCGGCAAGGGAGATGAGTTTGGACGGCATAAAGCGCATGAGGGATATGCTCCCCGACAGCGTGCAGATAGAGTGTTTTGTGCACGGGGCTATGTGTATATCTTACAGCGGCAGGTGCCTTTTGTCCGACTACCTTACCGGCAGGAGCGCCAATCGCGGCGATTGCGCTCAGCCGTGCAGATGGGAGTATACGCTGACTGCGGGCGGTAATACTCCGCTCACCATAGGGGAGAGCGAGCGCGGCAGCTATATACTCAACAGTAAGGATATGTGCATGATAGACCACATAAAGCAGTTAAAAGAGGCGGGAGCGTATTCTTTCAAGATAGAAGGCAGGATGAAGACGCGCTATTACTGCGCCTCCGCCGTATCTGCCTATCGCGCCGCCATAGACGCCGCCGAACGGGGAGAACAGACGCCCGAAACGGCTAGGCGGGAGGTGTATAAGCACAGCCATCGGGAGTATTCCACCGGCTTTTACTTTTCGCCCGCTCAGGTGAGTTACGACACTTCTTATCCCGCGCAGGAGTACGACTTTACGGGCGTGGTCTTGGGAAGAGAGGGCGATTGTTACATCGTTGAACAGCGCGGCAGGTTCAGATGCGGAGAAAAGCTGGAAACGCTGTGCGCAAACCGTCAAAACACCGCTAAAACCTTCGTGCTCGAAGATATGCTGGGGGAGGACGGCGAGCCGATAACGGACGCAAAACTCGTAAAAGAGAAAGTGCGCATCAAGTGCGATATTCCTTTGGAAGAAGGGGATATGCTGCGCAGGAGGAGAGTATGAACGACTGCATAGTGCTCATAGGGAAGAAGGGCTTGTACGACAACGCGGCTGAATATATCGCCCGCTGTTTTGACGGGACGCTCACCGACGCGGTGTTTATCGACGAGAGCAGTCTGGCGTGCGGAACGGGCATTAAGGGATATGTGCTGGCAAGCAGATACTGCCCGTCTTTAAGCGGACTGTTTATCAAAAAGTTTATAAAGAGATACAAGATAAAGGAAAAAAAGCCCAAACAATTTAAGGAAAGCAGGATAAAGTTGCCCGTATCCGCCCATAAAAAGTGTGAAAATCTTCTCTATCGCTTTTATCCCAAGGCGGTGATATGCTTCACTCCGCGCGCCTTGGCGCTCACGCTGTCTGCCGCAAAGACGACGGGATATAAAGGGTGCGTAGTTTCGGCGATATACGATTTCGCGCCCTCTGCCGGTATGACTTTGAAAGGCGCAGACGTCTACCTTGCCGCCACCGCTTTCTGCGCGCGCAAGGCAGAGCGCAGAGGGATAGACAAGGAGAGGATAAGGCAGGTGGGATTCCCCGTAAAGGCGAGCGCAATTTCAAGGGAAAAGGCGCTCAAACAGCTGGGGATAACAGGCGAAAAACCCGTGGTTTTGATAGCGGGCGGCAGATATTGTTCGGGCAGAGCGATGGAGGCGGCGCGTGAATTTTCCGCCTATTCGGACAGGATGCAGGTGGTACTCTCCGGCGGCGCGCGGGGCGCGAGATGGATAGAAAAGAACTGTCCGAGCGTACTTGTCGCCGGTGAAGAGGATATGGACGTTTTGTATGCCGCAGCCGATGTCGCGGCACTCGCCCCCACCGCGTTCATAGCGGCGGAGAGCATGAAAAACCGCATACCCGTCGTACTGCTTCCTCCCGTAAATAAGGGGCAAAAGAGTGTATATAAGGCGCTCAAAGAGGTGTGTGTTTGTACTCAGAGCGCAGAAGAGGCGGTAAAAGCCGTGATGGAAATTCTTATGGATAAAACCGCATACGCCCCACTTACAGAGCGAGCTTTCGAACTGGTGGGAGAGAGGGAACAAACACATTCCGCCATACGCGATATACTCGCCGAGTATGCCGATAAAGACGTTTTCGGCGATGTGATTCTCCCCAAAAGCGACGTGGAAGCCGATAGCGGACCCGAGGCAAACGACGCCGCGCAAGAGCAGCCTTCGTCAAGTCAAGCCGAGCGGGAGGAAGAGGCGCAAGATGAGGGGAAAGATGAGGCAAAGCCGAAAGATGAGGCAAAGCCGAGAGATGAGGCAAAGCCGAAAGATGAGGCAAAGCCGAGAGATGAGGCAAAGCCGAAGGAGGACGCCGCTCCCGCAAAGGAGCAGGACGCCTTGAAGGAGGCGGAGAGCGATACCTCCGCAAGGCAAAAGAAGAGATTCAAACTGTTCGGCAGAAAATAAATTTTACACTATAAGGTTTACAACTCTGCAATATTAAGTTGACATATATTGCCTTTCTTCTTTACACTATATGTGCTATGAGAGAAGAAAAGGACAAGACCAAGGAAGAAGAAAGAGTGGGAGGAGATACCGCTCCCGTTGCAGAGGAATTGCGGGAGGAGGGGATATCCGTCCCTGCGCCCGAGAATGCGGAGAAAAAGAAGGGGGCAAGGCGGCGCGCGCGCGACATTGCGCTCATCGCACTCTTTGTGGCGATAACGGTGATCTTCGGCTTTATCAAAATTCCCATGCAGCCTGTGGCGATGTCTTTGCTCACGCTGGCAACGGCGCTGGCGGGCTGCTTTCTCTCGCCTCTCCACGCCGCTTTCTCGCAGGCGATATATGTGTTCATGGGGCTTATTGGCATACCCGTATTCACCACGGGCGGGGGACCGGCATATGTGTTGCAGCCGTCCTTCGGATTTTTACTCTTTCTCCCGTTTATGGCAGCGGGCATATCCCTTGCGGTGCGTCATGACAAGTTTTTGCCCGCAAAGGCGCGCTTCATCTGGCGTCACGGCGTGAGTTTGCTCATATCCTTTCTTCAGCTGCTTTTCGGCACCTTTTACTACTATCTCTTATATAGATATTACATGAATACCGACCTCACATTGGAAGCTGCGGTGATGTCGTGTTTTGTACTGTTCATTCCCACGGCTATAATTAAATCCGTACTCTCCGTCGCCCTCTTTGATATGCTTAAAAAGAGATTGAAACTTGTGTGATTTTTTCGCTTGACACAGCGCCTTTGAGCATATAACGGTATCAGAGGAAAAAATTTTTCGGAGTACAAGAAGATATTGAAAGATTTGGGCATTAACCGTACACATTTCCCATACCCATGGCTATTACGCCGTGGGCGAAAAAGTCGGTCAGGCTGGGCAGACGGGCGCACCCCTCATGAAAAAATAACGCGCCGCAGTTTGCTTGACAGCCGCGCCCTTTAACATTATCAAACCATGTGACGTCGGGTATTTTCCGACCGGACATTAGAAGTCCACGGGTAGCGATCGCTGCCCGTTATTTACTTGATTTTTCTTGCTCCCATATAATATAGCGTCAATGAAGTTGCATTAACCTTGCAAAACATTGTAAGGCACAAAGCCGTAAGGGCGCTATTGCAACTTTGTTATTTATGCGTTCTGCAAAATCGTCTTCATAAAAAAACATTTGCATTTGTGTGCGCAATATAGTATAATCAATAAGATATGAAACCTACGGTAGCCA
>CALWRK010000072.1 GCA_944383935.1 uncultured Clostridia bacterium | reverse complement strand
CGGGTGCAGCGTCACGCTGCTGAAAAAATCATAACAAGGGGTGGCATCACGCCGCCCCTTGAAAAAATCATCTTAAATGCTCACCTGCGTAGTCGAGCAAGATATGACCTCTTCCGCGCTATTGCCTATCACATATTTCACAATAGCGGTTCCTCTTCTGTTAAAGCGCGAAGATCCGTCCGTCACATATATGGTCAAGGCGTAACCGCTCGTATTTTCTGCGTCGTAACTTATGACGAACGCGCCGTTTTCCGTGACAAGCGTACTCTCGATGTTGGGAGTGCTGCCGGCGGTAATGGTTTCGGTAAATGTGCTTGTATAGAGCATACCCTCTATAAGCGGAGTGGAGAAGCCGTCCGCATTGCCGAAGCCGTTGGCGCCGAGAGTATCGTTATTCAAACCGTCCAGCGTTCCGCCTGCCGTGCCTCCGTTATAGTCATACATGAAACATCCCTCGGGGATGCTGCCGCCTGCGATGAAAGAGGGCTCCGAAACGCTGATCGTGGTAGCGCCCGCGCTGTACGAATACATTATGCTGCCCGTATTATTCACGGCAAATCCGCCGGCGGACGCGGAAGCGTTCACTCTGGCGACGGAGTATGTCTGAGATATATTGCCGCTGTTGTCACCCACAAAGCCGCCCGCGCGAACTGCCGATACGGTGTTGAGTCTGCTGTATGCGCCGGGGGTAAACCTCGTGCCGAAGTAGCTGAGGGATATCGTTCCGCCGTTCCTGCCCGCAAAACCGCCCACATACATCTCCACGCTGGCGTTGCCGGTTACATTGCCCATGGCGTAGCTGTAAGATATCTCTCCCTCGTTCAATCCCGCAAAACCGCCGAGAGCCGTGCTTGTGAGATAATTGTTCGTGAGGCTCACGTTTGCGCGCACCGCGGAAGCGGTTATAATCGCGCCGGCGGTGTTATGTCCCGCCAGACCGCCGACATATGCGGAACTGCCCTCTTCATAGGCGGTGGAGGATACCTCAACGCTGCTTTCGCAAGCCGATATACGTCCGCTGTTCACCGCGGCTATCACGCCGGACGTGTTCACGCCCTTAAAGGTGCCGCTGACATACACATATTCTATCGTGCCCTTGTTTACGCCGGCTATTACGGCGGAAGTGGAAACGCGCTGAATCTTCTCTTCCTCTTGGGCTTCTTCGCCCTCTTCCGCCTCCCCGGTTACGGTATAGGCATACTCAGTATCTTCTGCGGTTATGTGCAAAAAGTTTACATGACTGAGCACGCCCTCAAAGGTGGGGAACATCGCATAATTTTGAGTGAACGTGACGGTTTGAGCGCTGTGTTCTTCTGTGCGGGAATATTCGAGCAGCGCTTCGTTCATCACGGTTAGATTGCTTATGACGTATTCTCCCGAACGGGTCGCATTTTCGGAATAGGCGATCTCCGCACTCTTAATCGTGCCTTTGAAAGAAGTATTGGAGAGGGCGAGCCACGCGTTGCCGTCAAAATCTATGTCCTCTGCTATCACAAAGGTAAGCCCCGAGCAGTCGTTGCCCTGCAACATGAGTTTTTGGATATACATAAGTTGGGCGCGAGCGGGAGAATATATCTCGCCCGTTTCCTCCCCGTCCTCCGTCATATAGGAAGTTCTTATCGTGTAGTACGTCTTGGTAGCTTCTTCATAAGAATCGGGCTCGCACACGGAAAGGTAAGACGCGTTGGTCAAAGTCAGACTGTTGCTTTGCAAGCGAGCCGTTACCGCCGTATCCGCCTCATCTGAAGGTCTGTATGTGTGGCTTTCATAATAACAAGCCTGCACTTTTATATTGAAATATCTGCCGTAGACGTTGCGCGAGGACTGGTTATGCGTGATTTCGCCGTTATCGCCGGAAGAATGGAAGATGTTGTCCAGCGAATAGGTGAGTTTGTAGCCCGTGCCCAGCTCTTCCAAAACCGCCGCGCCGTAGCTGTCGCTACCATCGCGGATGACCAATTTGTCCTCGTCGTTGTCGTATTCCACCCTCACGGACGCGGTTATGTCCGAAAGGGAATTCGCCGAAGAGGTGTTCACGGAAGACAGGATTATCTTGAACATATTCACGCCGTCCAGCGCCGCTGCGTCAAAATATATCGCCACGGTGTCGGCAATGCCGTTATTCACGTTTTCAAGACAGGCGTTTATCTGTGCAGAACCGCTCTCTGCGGGCATGGTGCTCTCCACGGGCGATTCGTTTACCGTTACGGTGTATATGTCCGATTCCTCATCCGCTTCCGCCGAAGTAACGGTGTTTACGCGCTGCGTGGGAAGATATACGCCGGCGCTGTCGCCTTCTGCCCTGACGGTGATGAGATATTCGCCCGCTTCGTCTATGTTCAAGGTGCTCAGCGTGCAGGAAGTGGCGCTTCCGCTGCTGGGAGAATACGAATAATCGGGCTCGTTTTCCGCTGCGTATGCCTCTATGTTCTTAAACAGTTCGAGTGCGGAAGCGTAGCCGCTGCCATCTATCTTCCACGCCTCCACAACTATCTTGGACGCATTGCTTACGCTCGTCCACCTGAGTCTGTGCGTGCTTTCATTGGATATGGCTATCTCGGTTATGAGAGGGTTTGTAAGTTCGGAAGTCACAATTACGCTCGCCCTGGACCAGTCGGAATTTATGTTCGAACTGCCGTCCGCGGCATTTGCGCGCACCTGAACGGTATATGTCGCGGGGTTATCCTCGTATCTTCTCGTGGTTTCCGTGCCGTCGGAGCTTGTTTCGATATAGGTTTCTATCCACTGTGTGGTGGATACGGTGGTCACATCGGTGAGCACGCTGCCGCTTCTGAGCACTTGCACGGTATAGCTTGCCGCACCTTCAACCGCGCTGAAACTTACGCGCAATCCCATATTGTCAGAACCGGGCTCCACGGCTTCGTATACGGCGCTAACTCCCTGAGGATTGCCGTATTTATCCCCGCGCACATAGGTATAGGTAGCCACTTGGCTGTCGCCATATACGGGGTTTCCGCTTACGTCCACTTCCGAAGGGTCGGCAAGCGCCTGGACGTATATCGTGTATGTGCCGGAGTTGGTGATACCCGCCAGCGATTGCGAGGGCGTGATCACGTTGCCGTCATCATCCTTCCTTGCGGGAATATTGTTCACGTTGCTGCGCACGCCGTCCTCATCCATAACGTAAAAATCGTAGGAATATGCGTGCTCAACGGGGGACCAGCTGAGCATGAGCGTGGTCTTGTTAAGCGTAAAGCCGGTGGGCGTATCCAAAACGGACGCGTCGTCACAAGCGGCAAAGACCGCAAGCAGGCTTACCGCCATGCACAAAATTACCATGAGTGCCAAAAGTTTCTTCTTTCTCATCATTCTTCCCAAAGATTATATGCGGCTGTCGCACGCGTACTTTTATATCTATGATACCAAAATACTTGATATTTTTCAACCTTATTGTAGTTTATTTTATAATTTTTTATGTAAAAAATGTCCGCCGTCGATATCGCGGCGAACATTTCACTATAGCACGCGCTTTCTTTCTCTACTTGAAGCTGTCTTGGAAGCGTATTTCAAAGGGCGCGAGCTTGCCCTCCCTTCTGCCCGCTCCCGGGAGATCAAAGGAATACGCCGCCTCCTTATCCGAACTGTTCCTGAGCATGAGCGCGTAATCCATACCGTCGGAGGCGATATATCCGTATACTTCGCCCTTGGCGGGATCTCCGCCGAAAAATTCCGAGCGGCAGAGTATGTCGTAATGCTTTTCCGCCCACTCCAAAGTGCGCGCGGCGATCTCCCACTTATCCCCGTCCATCATGGAGGGAGAGAAATACACTTCCGCAAGTCCGCTTCCGCGCATCATACAGCATTTGAGATAGAGCGCAAACTGCTCGTCGGTATATACAACCGTCTTGTGCGAGGGATTGGGAAAGGGCGGATTGTAGTTGCGCTCGGCATAGCAAGGCTCATGATTATATAGATGTGCGGCGGGAAACTGCACCTGCCTGACTTCAAACAGATCGCGATAGCGCGAATCGCGATAATTAAGACATTGCGACAGATTGTCGCCCTTGCCGATATAATACATATCCGAGGCATTGTTCATCCACACATAGTCCGCCCATTTCAGGAAGAACGGCGAACAATGAGCATATGATGTTATGTTCAAACATACGTCGGGACAGACGGAACGGATATATTCAAAGCCCTTGCACCACTGCTCCCAGAGGAAGGTGTAAAAAGCCTTTCCGCTCAGCCCCCGCGCGGGCGGATGATTGTGCCCTCTTGCATAACACGGGGTTATCGCGAAACCGTCCAGCTTAAAATAGCGCACATTATAATTTTTGCAAAATTCCGCCATACGCTCGCACAAGTCGGCGACATACCTCGCGTCAGCCGTACATATGTCGTGCGAAAGTATGTTTTTATGATACCCTATCTTTTCAAGATGCGCGGCGTATTTGGGAGTTTGGGCGGTGTATCCTCCGCGCGGGCCAAACCACACTCCGAAGGAGGAGTCGAACGATCGCGTAAGCTCCGCTTCCGCGGTGAAGCCATCCTTGAACTTGTCGTTGAATTGCCAAAACTCAGGTTTGTCGTACTCCGTCCATCCGTCGTCCACCACATAGCAATCCAAAGGACGAAGCCCTGCCCTCTTGAATCCTTCATATACCTCTGTGAAAGATTTTTTTATATTGTTAGGGTCGATATCGAGCATATTATCATACCAACTGTTATATTGGATACGGAATTTGTCGGGGCGCGAAAAAGTTCGCACATAGTCGAAAAACGTCCTGCGCATACTCTTGAATTCGGCATTCTCTCCCGCGCCAGAGATGACGGCGGGCGGAGTGTACGCCTCCCCCTGCTTTACTTCGGAAAACAATCTGCCCGTATAATAGCGCATACGCACATATCCATCGGCAATGAGGTTTTCACCCATGGGACTTTCTATTGCGGTAAATACGTCGCCGTTGTATACCGGCTGACCCATGGCGGCTATCTTCGCGGGCTGGAACACCCTCTTTCCCACGGGCGCGTGCCAAGAAAACTTCTCGCTCGCTCTGCCCATGCCGAACTGTATGTAATGTATGAATACGTCCTCATCGAATTTGACGGAGACGCTTTTCTCCAAACCGTCCCACGCCGGATAATGGTTCACGCGAGCTTCAAAGCCGAAAGCTGTAGCGACATATCCCCCTTTTACAGGTGTTACCTCGCAATTTGCACAGCTAATATACCTCTTCATGCCCAAGGCGCCGCGCGAATAGCATACCACAAATTCATCCTCGGCTCTTATGGGGTACTTTCCACCCGTAATCAAATTGCTCACCACGCCTTCCGTGATCTTTTTCTGCTCAACGGTCAGACATATTTTGACATTTTTGCCGATAAACTCCATAATTTTCCTCTTCCCTACGGCGAATCCTATTGCGATTTTTATATAAAATATCGCTTATATGCCGTTCAAAGTCATCATATAATATCGTCAAAATATTGTCAAGCCAAAAGCAGAAAAAAGTATTGAATTTTCAATTTTCATATGCTATAATATTTTGCGTAGAAAACGGTACAAGGGAGATAAGAATGACAGACTTTCCAAAGAACCTCAGACTTTTGCGCAAGCAAAGCAGGCTTTCTCAGTTTATGCTGGCAGACAAACTGGGCGTATCTCAACGCACCATTTCGCATTATGAAAACGGCTCTTCAGAACCTTCACTGCAACTTCTTTGTCGAATCGCCCGCATTTTCAAAGTGAGCGTGGACGAATTACTCGGCTTCGCCCTTAAAGACGAAAATTGACCGCTACTGCAAAAATATCGCCGCACCGAAAGGTGCGGTTTTTTTTGTCCCCTCTTATTCTCACGACTGTAAAAGGCAGAGTTGGCATCAGTCTCTCAACTACAAAATAAAAAGTTTCCCTCCCCTGCAAAAGAAACGAGGGACGCATACGCGCCCCTCGCGCTCGCATTGCGAGCCGGTAGGGAAAATATAAGTATAGGATGATGACAAAATTATCTGTAACTCACGCTCTCGCGTACATCCTGCAAAAGCGTGTTTATCGCGTACACTCCGCCCAATATATCCGAAGACACCAACCCGGGATACCTATCCGCCAATATGAATAGGTCCTTCATGGCAAGTTCTTGCCGCCTTACCGCGCTGTCCAAAAACATCTTATCGGCATTGCTCATGGCTAAATTCGCACCGCCGTTACCCGACTTTATATCCTTACAGCCGCAACCGCTTTCGCGGCGAATGGTTTCTCCTTGATAACTGTTTTCGCGTCCAATGCTTCTTATATACCTTGCTTTCATGTCTTCACCTCTTTTGTAGTTATAATATACCCCATCTTTCATGACAAAATATGTCATAATATAATACATTTTGTAAAATTTTTTCGAAAAACAAAAATTGCTTTCTTAATTACGCCCGGAAACAAATTTTTAACAAACCGCCGCACACCATCTCCACTCTTTTCTCAAACTCCCCTGCCCGGCGACAAGTGTCGCCATGATAGCGGTTGCGAATTATAGATATATAACATCTTGTGTTACATTTTCGGCGACAAGTGTCGCCATGCAATGTATCAATTTTGACTTTCTCTCATGTTTCGATTTTACAACTCGGCGACAAGTGTCGCCGT
>CALWRK010000071.1 GCA_944383935.1 uncultured Clostridia bacterium | reverse complement strand
CGGCTACGGGGAAAATTTTCTTATGATAGAACATTGCCGCGAGGGCAGATTCGAAGCCAAATTCAAGGACGGGCGGCACTTATGCGCGCATGAAGGCGTTGCAATCCAACGCATGAAAAAGTAAAAATTTATTTCAAGTGTGACGGGGGAGTCTCTCTCCCGTCATATTGCCGCAAAAATCTCCCGTATTCCCTTGACCTTGCGACGCAGGCAGAGTAAAATATAATCGTAAAGTTTATCGGGAGGCTTTGCCGTCAGGGGTGGCGGCAATGTTTTGGGTAATGACAGGCACAGGTATGACGGTGCTCGGCATGAGCATCATTTTTGTAGGTACGGCGCTGGGTGCGCTGACCGCTTTTGTATTCAAAAAAGATTCACCCAAGGCAAACACCCTCTTTTTGGGTTTTGCCGCAGGCATCATGGTGGCGGCAAGTATATGGTCGCTTATGGATCCGTCCCTTCAACAGGCGGAAGAGTCGGGATTATACGGGAAATTTTCCTGGGTCCCCGCGGCGTTCGGTTTTATCTTCGGCGGGCTTTTCCTCACCCTTTTGGACAAGGTTTTGCCGCATATGCACTCGGGCGGCAAGGAGGAGGGCTTACAGTCCAACCTCACCAAGCCCATGAAGATGTTCGTGGCGGTCACCATTCACAACATACCCGAAGGTCTTGCCGTGGGAGTTGCTTACAGCGTGGCGGCGGTTTCCGCGGCGGAAGGGGACGCTTCCGCTTTTGCCGGGGCGCTCGGACTTTCCATAGGCATGGCTATTCAGAACTTCCCCGAGGGCGCGTCCGTGGCTCTGCCTATGGCAAGTGCGCTTAACAGCAAATGGAAAGCCGCCCTGTTCGGAGCCGCCAGCGGCATCGTGGAGCCGATAGCGGCGGTCGTGGGCTATTTCCTCGCAACGGGCATATCCGCCCTTCAACCGTGGATGCTCGCCTTTGCCGGCGGCGCCATGATCTTCGTGGTGGTGGAGGACCTCGTCCCCGACGCCCACTTCGGCGAACATCCCCACCTCGCCACTTGGGGCACTATGACGGGCTTTGTAATCATGATGGTCTTGGACGTGGCTCTCGGCTGAAACGCCTCCGTACGCAAACCTCGCGCATATTTTACGTTCTCCCGATATCGGAAAAGGATGTATTTTTTAACGGGAAACTCCTCTTGAACCCCACTCTTCGCATAGAGGCGGGGGAACGGCAGTCTTTCCCAAAACGCTTAAAAGTTAGGGATAAAGTATAGCGCTTCTTAGTATAAACGGGCGTTTTATTGTCATAATCTCTATTATGGCGGTAAGCAGACGGATAAGGATATTTTGTATTGTCGGAGGGGTGTTCACACTTATCCTGGGCACGCTCGGGCATTTCGTCTACGCTTGGAGCGGAGGGGAGGAGTGGGCGGCTGTCTTCTTTCCCGTAAACGAGAGTGTGTGGGAGCACTTGAAATTGCTCATCTTGCCCGAGGTGCTGTACTTCGCCGTTGGCGCGTATTTTCTGCGCGGAGCAAGAAATTATATCAGCGCGCTCTTTTTCTGCCTTGCTGTTTCCATGGGCGTGGTCGTGGGTGGATTTTATCTGTATACGTCTATTGTGCGCCACTCCATACTTATAGTAGACATACTTCTATTCTGCCTTTCGGTGGCTTTGGGCTATCTTGCGTCCTACTTTTTGCTCACTTCCGAGAGTTTTCCCTTGCTCACCGTCCTTTCGTTAATAGGTCTTGTCGTAATTTTGGTCTGCTTTTTCACCTTCACCTTCAATCCCCCGCATACGCTCATCTTCCGCACTCCCGACGGACTGTTCGGAATACCCGCATTTTAGCAGCTTCCGAGCCTAACTTTCACAGAGTGCTCCGCGGCGTAAAAAAAATAAAAATTGCGTATTGACGTGGACGCCGCCTTATTATATAATAAAAAAGGTAATACAGCTATGAGCGGGAACGCTTTAACCTCAGAGGAAAGGCTTTTTGCTCGGCTTTTGTCAGCCAAAGGAAAATTATGAAGAGATTTGAAATACATACCCCGTCCGCCACGCCGGCGGAATACGTCAAAGTATTCGGCGACGTCAGATTCAGCGTGCTCACCCCCTGCCTGCTCAGGGTGGAGATGGGAAACTTTTGCGACGAACCCACCCAGAGGGTGTGGGGCAGGGCTTTCGATACCCCCGCATTCAGGTGCGAAAATAAGGGCAGCATAGTGCACATCATCACGGATAAGGCGCATTTCATGTTCAATATGCGCTCAAAGCGCATGAAGAGGATCATCCTCTCCGACGGCAGAAACGTAATCAACTTCAAAAGGGGTAACCTCAAAGGAACGCGCCGCACTCTGGACGGTTGCAATGGCGCAGCGCGCCTGGATGACGGACTCATGTCACGCGGCGGCGTGAGCGTGATGGACGATTCAAACGGACTTATACTGCGCAACGATAAGATAGCGTCACGTCCCGCCTGTTCGGACAAATATTACTTTGCATACGGCAGCGAATACCGCGACTGCATCGTCGATTTTTACAAGTTGTGCGGACAAGTGCCTCTCTTGCCCAGGTTTGCGTTGGGTAACTGGTGGAGCAGATACAAGGCGTATACGCAAGAAGAATACCTTACCCTTATGCGCAGATTCAAGTCGGAAGGGCTGCCGTTCACCGTGGCAACGATAGATATGGACTGGCATTGGGTGGACGTGGTAAAACGCTTCGGCGCGCAAGCCAAGCCCCAAGGCGCCCGCTGCGCGCTGGAACTGTACTATAACACCACATGGCCGGGCTGGACGGGATATAGCTGGAATAGGGAGCTTTTTCCCGACTATAAGGGGATGTTGAAAGAGCTGAAAGATATGCGCTATGCCGTAACGCTTAATCTCCACCCCTCCATGGGCGTGCGCTTTTTCGAAGATATGTATGAAAAAGTGGCTGCTAGGGTGGGTATAGATGCAAAAACCAAGCAGGCAATACCCTTTTCTGTGGCAAACGAAAAGATAGTGCAGGCATATTTTGACGACGTGCTCCGCCCGTATGAAAACGACGGCGTGGATTTTTGGTGGATAGACTGGCAGCAGGGCAAGGAAAGCGATGTGCCAGGATTAGATCCCCTCTGGGCGCTCAATCACTACCACTTTTTGGATCAAAAAGACGAGGGCAAGCGCGCCCTCATTCTCTCCCGTTACGCAAACGAGGGCAGTCACCGCTATCCCGTAGGCTTTTCGGGCGATACTTTCATGACGTGGGCGTCCTTGCGCTTTCAGCCCTACATGACCGCCACCGCCGCAAATGTGGGCTACACATGGTGGAGTCACGACATAGGCGGGCATCATTTCGGATATAAGGACGACGAATTGTATGTGCGTTGGCTGCAATTCGGCGTATTTTCTCCCATAAATCGCCTTCACTCCACTTCCAACGAGTTCATGGGCAAGGAGCCGTGGAAGTGCGGCGCGGAAGCGGAGTTTATAGCCGATGAATTTTTGCGCCTGCGCCACAGGCTTATTCCCTATATATATTCGGAAAATTATATCACTCACACCTGCGGGAGAGCGCTGTGCGAGCCGATGTATTATTCCTACGACTGCCCCGAAGCGTATGCCATAAAAGGGGAGTATATGTTCGGCAGTAACCTGTTGGTATGTCCGATAGTGCATAAAACAGACAAGTGCACAAAGCAGGCATATGCAAAAGTATGGGTTCCCGAGGGCAACTGGACGGATATTTTCACCGGCAACAGCTATAAGAGCGGATTTTATGAGATGTACCGCGACTTGGCTAAATTACCCGTTTTGGCAAAGGAGGGCGCAATCATCCCCCTCTATCACAACGGACGGGACAACGATATTTCCATGCAACAGGATATGGAGATATGGATATACCGCGGGAACGGGGAGTATGTGCTGTATGAAGACGACGGGGTGAGCATGGCATACGAAAGGGGCGAGTATGTAAAGACGCATATGTCCGTAACCCTGTCCGGGCAAGAGCTTGTATTTACCATGATGCCCGCCGGCGGAGATGAGAATATGCTGCCCAAAGGCAGGAGGTACCGCTTGCGGTTCAGGGACATAGCGGGAGCGGATGTGATGATAGACGGGCAGGAGCGCGGCACATTGGACGAAGAGGTATGCGTGAAGTATTCGGGCATACCCGTAATAGTCACGCTGAAAAATTGCGTGTTCACTTGCAATGCCGACTATCGCGAGAGCGTGACGGATGCGGTATCGCGCTACAACATGAAGAATTTTTCCAAGCAGCGAATATTCTCGGGTGCGCTAAAAAGTCTTACGGGTAAGATACCCGCGCGCAAGGCGCTCAGAGGACCGGTGGAAGAGCTGCGCAGGATATGCACTTCGGGCATGACAAATAGAAGAAGATGAAGGACGTTTTCGGTTTGAAAAAGGGGCTTGCCCCCGTCTATTCGCCCGCGTGTACCAGGCTGATATTGGGCAGTTTTCCCTCCGTGCTTTCGCGCGGCAACTTCTATTACGGCAATCCGCGCAATAGGTTTTGGAGTATGCTTTCGGAGGTGTATCGCGAGGATATTCCTAAGGACAAGGAGGGCAGAGGGAAGTTTTTGCTCGACCGCGGCATAGCCGTTTGGGACATGGTGGCGGAGTGCGAGATAGCCGGCTCGGCGGACAGCAGCCTTAAAAATCTCACGGATAAAAACATCAACGACATCCCCGGTCTGTTAGAGGGCGGCAGGGTGGAAAAGATCCTCTGCAACGGGGGCAAGAGCTACGCCCTTTACAAAAAATATTTTGCAAAAGCGCTAAATCTGCCTTACCTGTTAATGCCGTCCACATCTCCGGCAAACTTCAAATTTAACTTAGATGTGTGGAAAAACGCGCTTCTTTTGTAATAGCCAGTTTTTTTGCAATATGCGGGCGGCAAAATTTTGCCGCCTGTTCTATTATCCCATTCAACCTTCATATAGTTTTTTAGACAACAATCGGAGGTTACACATTTTATGGAAAATTTCGACTTATACCGCGACATCGCCACACGCACAGGCGGCGACGTATATATCGGCGTGGTGGGGCCCGTGCGCACGGGTAAGTCCACATTTATAAAAAATTTCATGCGCACTCTCGTACTTCCGCGTATAGACGACGAAAACCGCCGCAAGCGCGTCATAGACGAATTGCCTCAATCTGCGGACGGAAAGACCATTATGACCACCCAGCCCAAATTTGTGCCGGAGGCTTCCGTTCGCGTGGATTTTGCGGAGGGCGCGGGCGTGAATGTGCGGCTCATAGACTGTGTGGGCTATCCCGTGGAGGAGGCTATGGGCTATACGGAGGGGGAGCATTCCCGCCTTGTGACCACGCCGTGGAGCGAAGAGGAGATGACGTTTGAACAAGCTGCAGAGCTAGGTACGCGCAAAGTCATATGCGACCACTCCACAATAGGAGTGATAATCACCACGGACGGCAGCATCACGGGTATAGACAGGGAGAGTTATCGCGCTCCTGAAAAGAGGGTGATAGAGGAGATGCGCGCGTTGGGCAAGCCATTCACCGTGATCTTAAACAGCAAATATCCCGAAAATACGGATACCCGTCAGTTGGCGATGAGTATGCAGGAAGATTACGGAGTGTCGGTAATCGTCAAAAACGTGGCTCAAATGCAGGAGGCGGATTTTGCGGACGTGTTGGGCGGCATTCTCAAGCAATTCCCCATCAGGCGCATAGACTACGACATACCCAAGTGGCTGTGCACTCTGCCCATGGAATCGGACGTAATATCCAACGTATTGAGCAAGGTAAAATCCTCCTCCGCCTGTGCGTCCAAGATGGGGGATACCGTCTGTCTTACGGCGGCTTTTGATGAGGATGAGTTCATAAAGCGCGCAGAAGCGAGTGCAAATTTCGGTACGGGCGTGGTCACCGTTTCCCTCACTCCCGCGGAAGGTCTGTTCTATCGCGTGCTTTCGGAAAAGTGCGGCGTGGATATCTCTGACGACTTTGCCTTGATAAGCTATATCCAACAGCTCACTTTTGCCAAGAGTGAGTACGATAAGTTAAAAACCGCCCTGGAAGAGGTGAACGAAGTGGGATACGGTGTGGTAACTCCCGATATGTCCGATATGGATCTACAGCAACCGCAGGTGGTCAAAAAGAACGGGCGCTATTCCGTCCGCCTCAAAGCCTCCGCGCCCAGCCTGCACATCATGCGCGTAGACGTGGAAACGGAAGTATCGCCCATGTTCGGTCAGGAAGGGGAGAGCGAGGACGTCATCCGCAACTGGCTGGACGGCTTCGGCGAGGACGGAGAAGGCATTTGGGATACCAATATGTTCGGCAAGACTCTCTCCGCCCTCGCAAAAGAAGGGCTGGAAACTAAACTGCGCGCCATGCCCGGCGACGCGCGCGTCAAACTGCGCAAGACCTTGGGCAGAATCGTGAATGAAGGGAAGGGCGGAGTTTTGTGTATATTGCTTTAAGCAAAGAGATAAGCGAAAAATGAAAGGGAAGAGGGTATCGCGGTTTTGAGCCGTCGGTACCCTTTTATTTTTCGCTTTGTGCCGTATCAACGCGGGAGGCAAGGGAAACCCTTCCATTGAAAACAACTTTCGCCTCTCTCAAGGTGCGCTCACCGAAAAGCGCGGTTTTCGGTGGCGGAAATATTAAGCGAAAGAGAAAAAGGTCA
>CALWRK010000070.1 GCA_944383935.1 uncultured Clostridia bacterium | reverse complement strand
GGTGCCTCCCACCATCAAAAATGCGTGCGCCGCGCCGAATGCCTCCGCCGCCAGCTCCTCCGCGTCGCGTATGACGGATACGGGGTGGCACAAAAAGTCCAGACATTTCATGGAATTGACGTCCAAATTCATGCACCGCTCTCCCAAAAGGGCGGTGAGTTCGGGGTTTCCGCGCCCGCGCTTGTGTCCGGGCACGTCGAAAGGCACCATGCGCATGGACTGCAAGTTTTCCAGCGCCTCGTATATGGGTGCTCGTTCTTGTGAAAGTTTTCTCATTTCAATATACGTTCCTGCCGCTGAAAATTTCTATCATCTCGCGGCGCAGATTGTTCATTATCTCCAACCTGAGGCGAGGCGGAAGTTCGTACACGTCCGTCTTGAACAGGTAGTTTTGCAAGTTTATATCTTTTACCATCATCTTGGTGTGGAAGATGTTGGCGCCGTATACGTTTATATCCACCGCGTCGTAGCGGGAGAGTATGTTGTCGGAGATATAATCTTGTATGCTCGTCACCTTGTGGTCCATAAACAGCTTTTTGCCGTCCACGTCGCGGGTAAAGCCCCTCACGCGGTAGTCCATGGTAATTATGTCGGAATCGAAAGAGCTGATGAGATAGTCCAAGGTGGAGAGGGGGGTTATCTCTCCGCAGGTGGCTACGTCTATGTCCACGCGGAAGGTGGCAAGGGAAGTTTCGGGGTGATATTCGGGATAAGTGTGCACGGTGACGTGACTCTTATCCAGGTGCGCCAGCTGCGTTTCGCCGGCGGGGGTCATAGAACCTTCCGCTATGAGTATGGTTACGGAAGCGCCCTGGGGGTCGTAATCCTGCTTGGCTATATTCAGCACCTTTGCGCCTATCATGTCCGTTAGGGTGGTGAGGATATTGGTAAGACGTTCGGAGTTGTACTGCTCGTCTATATATGCGATATAATCGCGCTGTTCTCGCGCCGTCTTGGCGTAGCACACGTCATAGATGTTAAAGCTCAATGCCTTGGTCAGGTTGTTGAACCCGTACAGCTTCATCTTATCTTCCATTTTTTCCTCCGATAAAAAGGGGCGATATGCCGCAGCATACCGCCCGTAATCTATCCCCGGTGTAAGTGCATAATGCTCCTACGGATAACAGAGTCTATATAGCAAATACTTACTTTTACTACTCTTATTGTTACAAGCGGTTTGTACGCGTTTGCGTACCGGTTATCAAGTAACCAACTTCATCGGTTTCCCGATACAATAAGGCAACAGGCGTTGCTTTTCGGCAGTGGACCCGGCTGTCCGTATGGCCTCGACCCGTGAGGGTGGTCCGTAGTTATTTGCATGGATACTCTGCAAAGGCAAAGCCTTTTCATATCCGATGGTAGCTTCATTGTATAGCATAAATTTATAAAAGTCAATCACTTTCCGAAAATTATATCCGCATCTTGCGGAAAAATTAACAGGTATTTTACTTGTCCGCGCTTGATTTTGACGCGTGCATATTATAAAATATAGTAGAGAATGTTTACCGGCAATTACCTTATTATGAGTGATTTGCGCATATCTGTCTTGTACGGTCAGACAAACTTTGCAAAATAATTTTCAGAGGTAGGTTATGGCGACTTTGAAAGAGCAATTCAGGCAGATAAAGCCTACAAACTTCTTTTTTCTCACTCTGGCGGGCATAATAAACGCCGTGGGCGTAACACTGTTTTTGGCTCCGGAAGCGGTGAATCTCTACGACAGCGGTTTTTCCGGCACATCCATTCTCCTGGGGAATCTCACGGAAAATGTCGGCATGAACATGAGTATTTGGCTCATCATTTTGAATGTGCCGTTCTTCCTTTTGGGACTTAAAAAGATGGGACTGCCCTTTATCGCGTACTCCCTGTATACCATAGGCGTGTACTCCCTCTTTTCTTGGTGCTTTCAGACGGGATTTCACATCGTATTCCCGAATGGCGGCTCGCCCATAGCGGGGGATGATAAACTGCTGTGCGCCATCTTTGGCGGACTTATCTCCGGTATAGGAAGCGGTACCACCATTCGATTCGGCGGCGCCATAGACGGCGTGGAAGTCATGGCGGTTATGTTCTCCAAGCGCATGGGCATGACCGTGGGCACTTTCGTGATGAGTTACAACGTGCTCTTCTACATAATAGCCGGCGTTGTCACCAAGAGTTGGCAGGCTCCGCTTTACTCCGTAATAGCTTACGCGGTAGGACTTAAAGCGGTGGACTTCATGGTGGACGGCTTTGACAAGGCAAAGACGGCATTCATTATCACGGATAAATACGACGAGATGGCTGCCCTTTTGAGCGAGGAGTTCGGGCGCGGCGTGACCAAAATGGATGCGGAGGGGTATTATTCCAAGACGCCCAAGACGGTGCTGTATTGCGTGGTGAACAGGTTTGAAGTGAGTAAACTCAAACAGATAGTCATGAGCGTGGATCCCGGAGCCTTCATGGTGATAAACGACGTCACCGACAGTTTGGGCAGTTCGCTCAAATTCGGCAAGAGAAAGGCGGTGGTGGCGCGCAAAAAGAAGCGCGACGAAAAGCTGGAAGAGTTGAGGGAGCACATTTTTGAAGGGGACGGAAAGGACGTAAATTCCGATGAGGACGAACCGTCTTCCCCCGTTCGGGACGAGAGCGGAGAAAAGAAAGGCGGCGAAGCGTAATATTTTTGCGGCAAATTGCGAAAAGTGTGCTAAAATGGAAGAAAGGAAGGTGAATATATGAGGATCTCACGTTTGTTCGAACAAAAAAAGGCGGTGTATTCCTTTGAGATATTTCCGCCCAAGGTAAACGATGATATAAGCAAGATATACTCCACCTTGGAGAGTATCCGGGATATAGCTCCCGACTATGTGTCCGTGACGTACAGCGCGGGCGGCAGCAAGAATTCGCGCACGGCGGAGATAGCCGATCTTCTTAAAAACAAGTACGGCATGGAACCGCTCGCCCATCTGACGTGTATAAATTCCACCAAAAAAGAGGTGGAGGACGCCGTAATGAAGCTGAACGATATAGGCGTGGAAAACATACTCGCCCTGCGCGGCGACAGGATAGAAGGGCAGGTGACGGGCGAATTTAACTACGCCAGCGACCTTATCCCCGTAATAAAGCGCCTTTCCAATGCGGATATAGGCGCGGCGTGCTATCCCGAAGGACACCCGGAGAGCAAGAGCATGGTGGACGATATCCGCAACCTCAAAAAGAAGGTGGATTTGGGAGTCACACACTTGAATACCCAGCTGTTTTTCGATAACGATATATTTTTGAACTATATGGACAAGGTGCGCCTTGCCGGCATAGAAGTGCCCGTGCAGGCGGGGATAATGCCGCTGGTGAAGAAGTCGCAGTTCGGCGGAATAGTGCGCATGACGGGCGCGGGGATACCCACCAAGATCGCGCGAATGTACGCCCGCTTTGCCGACGATCCCCAATCGCTGGAAGACGCCGGCGTGGCTTATGCCACCGACCAGATAATAGACCTCTTGTCTGCGGGCGTGCAGGGCATACACCTCTACATAATGAACAACGCGCGCGTGGCTCGCAGGATAACGGAAAACATCAAACCCATTTTGGACAGGATAAACGGTGAAAGTTGATTACAGCGAAGCGTTCAGATATATGGGCGTAAGGGGTACGCCCGACCCCGCCACCGCCGCTTTGGCTCGTGAGGCGGAGGGGGAAGTGCAAAAGTACGCCAAATTGCGCTCCGTATATCGGCTTTTCGACATACAAGTCGACGAAGAGGGCGGATTTGTGTTCTTAAAGGGTACGGATGTAAAGCTGGAAGGGAAGCACCTTTCACGGCACTTGCGCGACTGCAAGCAGGCATACCTCATTGCCGCCACCTTGGGCTTTGATATGGAAAGGCGGGTAAACTACCTCATGCAGACGCGTCCCGCCCTGGGCGTAGCCGCGGACGCGATGTGTACTTCCGCCTTGGAGTGCGGCTTGGATGAGCTGTGCGAAAAGCTGGAGGGCGAGTGCGGAAGCAAGTTGAAAACGCGCTTTTCCTGCGGCTATGGGGACTTTCCCCTTTCCGCGCAGAAGGATATGGTGAATTTGCTGGATACGGGCAGAAAGATAGGCGTTTATTTGTCCGAGAGCATGATGCTCGCTCCGCAAAAATCCGTCACCGCCGTGGCGGGCGTAACGGATAGGGCGGAAAAAGTAAAGGGCGGCTGCGAAAACTGCGCAAAGGGCGATTGCGCTTTCAGAAAGGAGAGCAAATGAATTTTTCCGATTTTATAAAGGATAACATAGTGATTTTGGACGGCGGTTTAGGCACGCAGTTCCAAGCAAAGGGTATGCCCGCGGGCAAGAGTCCCGAATATTATAATTTGGAAGATCCCGCCCTTGTGGAGAGCGTCCATCATGGCTACATCGCTGCGGGAAGCGACGTGATATACACCAACACTTTCGGCGCCAATCGAGTAAAGCTGGGCAGCGCAGAAAAGGTAAACGGCATTGTTAGGGCGGCTGTGGATATAGCCAAGAGGGCTGCCGGAGGCAAATATGTAGCTTTGGACATAGGACCCACCGGCGCACTCTTAGAACCGCTGGGCAGTATGACATTCGAGCAGGCTTACGACGTCTTTGCGGAGATAGTCAAGGCGGGCAGCGGCGCGGATCTGATAGTTATAGAAACCATGTCCGACTTAGCCGAGCTGAGGGCGGCGCTACTTGCCGCGCGCGAAAATTCCTCTCTCCCCGTCATGTGCAGCATGACCTTTGAAGAGGGCGGCAGGACGTTCACGGGCGTGAGCGCGGAAGCCTTCGCGCTCGCCGCTTCCCCGTTTGCGGACGTGATAGGCGTGAATTGCTCGCTGGGACCGGATAAGATATTGCCCATAATGAAGAGGATAGCTGCGCACACTAAAAAGCCGCTGTTTATCAAGGCGAACGCAGGGCTCCCGGACGCGGAGATGCACTATTCCATAGGCGCCGAGCGGTTTGCGGAGCTGTATAAAGATTACTTGAAGATGGGCGTGAACATCTTGGGCGGATGCTGCGGCACCACCCCCGAATATATCGAAAAGATAAGGGCGATGTGCGCGGGCAAAACTCCCAAAAAGCGCAGGGTGAAGGTGCCCGCCGCCGTGTGCAGCGCGAGTCAAGTCGTGTATTTGAACAGGGTGCGCGTGATAGGCGAAAGGATAAACCCCACCGGCAAAAAGGCGATGAAGGAAGCGCTCATCAAGGGGGATATGGGCTATGTTGCGGCGCGCGCGATCGAGCAAGTGGAAGCGGGCGCGGACATCTTGGACGTGAACGCGGGCGTGCCGGGGATAGACGAAAAAGCCACCCTCTGCCAAATGGTAAAGCGCATACAGGCGGCGGCGGAAGCCCCACTGCAAATAGACTGCGGCAAGCCCGAGGCGATAGAAGCCGCCCTAAGGGTGACCCACGGCAAGGCGATAGTAAATTCCGTGAATGCGGAAGAGGGCAGCCTCAACTCCATCCTGCCCATCGCAGCCAAGTACGGCGCGGCGGTGGTGGGACTTGCGGTGGATGAGCGCGGCATCCCCTCCACGGCGGAAGGAAGGCTGGAAAACGCGCGCAAGATAATAAGGCGCGCCAAAGCCTTTGGCATCCCCGAAAGCGATATATATATCGACTGCCTCACCCTAACGGTGAGCGCGGAACAAAACCAGGCGCTCAACACTTTGGAGGCGATGCGGCGCATAAAGAGCGAATACGACGTGCACGCGGTGCTGGGCGTATCCAACATCTCCTTCGGCTTGCCGTCGAGGGGCGCGATAAACTCCGCCTTCCTAACCATGGCGATGCAGGCGGGGCTGGATTTGCCCATAATCAACCCCAACATCCCGGAGATGATGGCGGCGGTGCGCGCCTTCAACGTGCTCACTTGCGCGGACAAGGGCTGCACGGAGTGGGTGGAAAAGTATGCCGGCGCATCTCAGCCCGTTGCGGCGGAAGAGGTCGCGGACAAGGACATATATTACTATATCTCCAAAGGTCTGCCTCAAGCCGCCGATCTTACGCGCGAAAAATTGAACACCATGCAGCCGCTTCAAGTCATCGACGAGTTGCTCATCCCCGCCCTCAACCGCGTGGGTGAAAATTACGAAAAGGGCGTCATCTTCCTGCCCCAGCTCATCAGCGCGGCGGAGTCTGCCAAGCTGTGCTTTGAAGAGGTGAAGAGCAGGATAAAGGGCGGCGGCATAGGCAAGGGCGACATAGTGCTCGCCACCGTGTTCGGCGACGTGCACGACATAGGCAAGAACATAGTAAAAACCGTGCTGGAAAATTACGGCTACAACGTGATAGATTTGGGCAAAAACGTCCCCCCGCAGACGGTAGTCGACGCGGTGAAAAAGGGGAATATAAAGCTGTGCGGACTTTCCGCCCTAATGACTACCACCGTGGAAAATATGAAAAAGACGATAGAGCTGCTGCGCGCCGCGTGCCCCGATTGCAAAATAATGGTGGGCGGAGCCGTACTCACCGCCGAATACGCGCGCCAGATCGGCGCGGACAAATATTGCAAGGACGCCGCCGCCAGCGCAAGATACGCAGAAGAAGTTTTTGCAAATATTTAATATTACCTTTCCCCAACCCTGTTAGAACACTTTAAGCGGGTGTCTTCCGCTCATTTTTGCACGATATGTCGTTTGTTGTAGGAGGTACTACAACTGCGCGACATCTCGCACAAAACTGAACGAAATCCACCTCGCTGAAAGCGAGCATTTTACAAGTGATATTTAGCACGAGAAAATA